>CALGIB010000624.1 GCA_937915955.1 uncultured Pseudomonadota bacterium | reverse complement strand
GCGCGTGCGTGGCCTCCACGACCGGCGCCGGAACCCAGCCCGCGCCCGTCCAGCGCAGGCGCTCGCCGTAGATCTCGTTGTCCCCCTCGCTGTGCCAGAGGTGCGTCTCGTCGCCGTCGAACTGGATCCTCACGTCCCACATCCAGTCCCGATCCAGGTCCACCCAGACCTTGGAGACGCTCTCGTCAGTCAGGTACTGCCGCGCGCGGATCCGGTAGACCAGGGTGGGGTCGGCGTCGCCGATCTCGGCCTCGCCGATTTCCTCCCCCCGCCACGACAGGAAGAGGCTCTCGTCGAACTCCGGGAAGGCGTCGTGGGACCAGTCCTCGGGCGGCAGCGGCCGCCACTCGGGGCCCTCGGGCACCGGCGAGTGCAGCATCCAGGCCATCAGCCCCGCGCAGCCGCTGATCGCCAGCGTGCCCAGGATCGCCAGGAAGTGCTTGATCTTCACGTCGAGGTCGTCCCAGTTTCGCGGCATATAGTAACGGCATGAGTGCCGACTGGACCCTCTTGGTCGATCCCAGCGACGCCGTGCTCGAGGGGGCCCGGAGTGTCCTCGAGCCGCGGCTGGACGTGGTCGGGGTAGACGGCGAGAAGGACGCTCTGTACGCGCTGGGCAAGTGGGACCCGCCCAGGACCGTGCTCGTCCGACTGGGGCTGGAGTCCGCCGAGGACGGGCTGGCGCTGGCCCGCAAGCTGCGCACCCTGGTGGGCGACAAGGTCCTGGTCGTGGTCTACGGTCGCTCCCCCGTCGGCGCGGCCTGGGACGTGGACAAGCTGATGCGGCGCTACGAGCTGGATCTGCTGCTGCTCCAGGACCTGGACGGCGCCAGCCTGGCCCACCGCGCGCTGGCCGAGCTGGACTCCGGGTCCGCGCTGCGAGCCCGATCGCGGCGCGTGGCCGAGGACCTCGAGCGCGTCCGTCGCGGCGAGGAGACCCAGGACGAGCCCAGCAGCGTGCTGCTGGACATGCGCAAGCGCATCGAGCGCGACGCGGCGGCGCCCCCACCCGAGCGCAGCGCGGCGTCCCGGGCGGGGCGAGAGTCCACCTGGGCAGAGATCCTCGAGGCGCGGCTGAACCTGGCCAACCTGAGGGTGCTCTGGGCCAAGGGCAACGGCCGACCTGCCTACCTGCCCAAGTCGTGAGCCAGGACCTCCGGGACACCTGGGATGCCTTCGCCGAGTCCTTCGAGCGGCACTTCGAGCGGGCCACGCTGCAGGTCCTGCGGACCCTCGTCGAGCACGGCCGGCTCGGACAGGCCCGGGACGTGCTCGAGCTGGGGGGTGGCGCTGGCGGCGGAGGACTGGAGATCCTGGCCAGGCTGCCCGCCGAGGCCCGCTTCACCTGCACCGACCTCTCGCCGCAGATGGTGCTCCGAGCCCGTCGCCGCCTGCCCCAGCGGGTTGAGGTGCTCGAGGCCGACGCCCAGGCGCTGCCTTTCTCCGACGGCGCCTTCGACCGGGTCGTCGCCAACCTCAACCTGATGATCGTGCCGGACACGGACCGGGCGCTGGCGGAGACCGCGCGCGTGCTTCGGCCCGGCGGCCTCTACCTGTTCAGCGTCTGGGGCGAGCCGGAGCGCAGCCACCAGGTCCGCGTGGTGCCGGAGCTGCTCGTCGAGCTGGGGCTGCCGCATGAGGTGCCGGCCCGCAGCAACTTCCACCTCAGCGCCGAGGGCCCGCTCCGAGCTCGGGTCCGGGCGGCCGGGTTCGACCGGGTGCTCTGCGCCCACCAGCAGATCGGCGTCGGGGTGCTCAGCGGCGAGGAGTACGCCGAGCTGATGCTGGGCGCCCACCCCCGGGTGCTGGCTCTGTTGGCCTCGATCCGCCCCGAGCAGCGCGAGCAGCTCCGGGCCGCCGTGGTCCAGCGGGCCGAGCAGCTGCTGGACCAGGGCCACATGCTCGGACTTGACGTGCTCTGGGGCCTGGCCCGCCGGGGCTGATCACCGCGCGCGCAGCCACTCCCCCGAGCGCCCGCCGCGCTTCTCGAGCAGCTGGATCGGCCCCAACACGGGCCCCTTGTCCACCGCCTTGACCATGTCGTAGACCGTCAGCAGCGCGGCGGACACGCAGGCCAGCGCCTCCATCTCGACGCCGGTCTTCCAGGTGCAGCGCACCCGCGCCCAGGCCCGGACCCGACCCTGGCCGATGGCGGTGACCTGCACCTTCACGCCGGTCAGCGGCAGCGGGTGGCAGAGCGGGATCCACTCGGCGGTGCGCTTGGCGGCCTGGATGCCAGCCAGCTGCGCGACGGCCAGGACGTCGCCCTTCTTCACGCGGCCCTCGGTGATCGCCGCGTAGGCCTCGGGCGAGAGCTGGATGAAGCCCTCGGCGATGGCCTCGCGCTCGGTGACCTCCTTGTCGCCGACCTCGACCATGCTCGCGTTGCCCTGCTCGTCGATGTGCGTCAGCGTCTTCATGTCCGCCCCCAGCCCACCGTCGCGATCAGCAGGACCGTGCCGTCCGGGGGGCTCTGGTCCACCGCCCGGTTCTTCACGGAGGGCATGGTCAGGCGGTAGAGCGCGTCCACGCTGCCGAAGACCGAGCCTCGGTGCAGGGTGCCGCCCAGCCCGGCCTCGTAGATCGGGTTGACGATCTCCACGGGCTCGAAGACCTGGTCGCCGACCCGGTAGCGGCCGCTCTGGCCGTCCAGCCGGGCGTGCAGGGGCAGGTAGGCCCGATGGATCCAGACCACCCGCGCGCTGTCGGTGGGCGAGAACAGCCCCAGCAGCAGCTCGGGGCCGATGCGCGCCTCCTCCAGGGGCCACCTGACCGCGCCGGCGTCCGCGTAGGCTGTCTGCACCTCTGCGGTCGCGTAGTGCCAGTAGCCAGCCGCGATGCCCAGCTCCCAGCCGGGATCCAGGGCCCAGCTGAAGCGCTTGGGCACCATCACGCCGTCAAAGGTCATGCGCAGACCCATCGACGCCGTCAGCTCCCACTCCCAGTGGTCGGGCAGGCCGGAGACGCCCTGGTCCGCCCAGAACGCCAGCTCGTCCCGTGTCGGCGTGCGCCAGCCGCGGAGGTCCACGCGGTAGCCCGTGCGATAGCGACCCGCGGGGTTGCTCATCGAGACGTGTACGCCCAGATCGGGGCTGTGTTCGTCCAGCGACAGCGCCACGCCGACTCGGGCCGCGACAGGATCTTCGCCAGGATCGGCGGCGATCGCGAGCGGCAGAAGGACCTGAAGTAGCATGAGCGGTCCTAACTTCGTTAGAGGGACGCGGTGACAACGACGCTCAAGAAGCTGGCGCTGGGGCTGCTGCCGCTGCTGCTGCTGTTGGGTCTGGCCGAAGGCGGCGCCCGGGCGCTCGAGCCTCTGCTCTGGGGCACCAGCTACCCTGGCGGCCAGCCCACGGGCTTGTACGAGGTCCGGGACGGACGCCCGCAGCTTATCCGCGGCGCCGAGCTGCCCGGAGTCCTCGTCGACGTGCGCGTCAACTCCTGGGGCTTCCGGGACGACGAGGTGATCGAGCCTCGTCCCGAGCAGGCCCTGCGCGTCTGGGTCGTTGGTGGCTCGACGACCTTCGACATCTACGCTCGCGACAACGCCAGCGCCTGGCCGAACCTGCTCGAGCAGCGGCTGCAGCGGGCTCTGCCGGGGCGCCGGGTCGAGGTGCTGAACGCCGGCATCCCGGGCGAGACCCTGATGGGCAGCGGCGATGACCTGGAGCGCCTGGGCGAGCGCTTCCAGCCCGATCTCGTGCTGCTGTACCACGGCCCCAATGACCTGCGGCACGAGGCGATGCAGCCCCTCCTTCAGCGGGGGCCGGCCCCGGTGAAGGGGGTGGACTGGAGCAGGGTCGCCGGCTCCATCGCCCTCACTCGCCTGCTCGCGCGCGTCAGCCAGCCCGCGCTCTTCACCGGCGGGGGCCGCTTCGACCCCGAGTCCGGGCTGCGCTCGGCGCGAGAGGGGCTGAGCAGGGCCATCGAGCTGTCACGGGGGCTGGGCGCGACGCCCGTGCTGGCCACCCACCCGCTGCGCATCGTGCTCGATGACCAGGGTCAGCTGGGGCGCGAGATGCACGAGCTCTCCCAGCACCTGCTGCTGCCTCCCGAGCAGTCTGTGGCTGCGTATCAGGCCTACAACGAGTACGTCCGGGGGCTGGCCGTGAGCGAGGAGCTGCCCCTGGTCGAGGTCGCCCAGGCCGTGGACAGCTCGCCTGAGAACTGGGGTGATCTCACGCACTTCCGTCGGCCCGGCGCGGAGCTGTGCGCCGACGAGGTCGCGCGGGTGCTGCTGGCCTCCCCAGACCTGCTTCGGCCCCGTTAACGGACAGGGGCTCGCGCTCCTCCAGATCGCAATTGGGGGGCGCGGCCCCGCGTACGCCCTGTCCCTCCCGTCCTGGCTTGAACATGCTGCTGTTGCTGTCGGTCCTGTTGGCTTGCTCTGGTGGTGACGGGGGCTCTGGCAAGGGCAAGGGTGGAGACTGGGGCGAGGAGGAGGACGAGGAGCCCGCGCGCGACCCTCGGGCGCTGGTCGAGGTCGCGGCGGTCACCACCGGGTCCGTGGGCGCCTTCATCGTCAGCAACGGCCTGGTCGAGTCCGAGAACCAGGCCTCGCTCGTGCCCGAGGCCACCGGGACCGTCATCGCCATCCACGCCGAGGAGGGCGACCGGGTGCGCAAGGGCCAGCTGCTCGCCGTGATCGAGAACGCCTCGCTGGACGCGGGCCTGGCGCGCGCCCAGGCCGAGCTCGCCAAGGCCGACGCCGAGCTCCAGCGGGTGCGCGACCTGCACGCCAAGGGGGCCGTCTCCGACCGGGACCTCAGCGAGGCGCAGTACGTCTACGACGCCGCCCGCACCGCCATGGCCGAGGCCCGGGGCACCGAGTCCCACACCCGCCTGGTCAGCCCCATCGCGGGCACGGTGGCCACGCGGACCCTGCGCTACGGCGAGGTCGCCGGCGGCCAGCCGGCCTTCACCATCGTGGACCTCGATCGGCTGCGCGTGCTCGTCCAGCTGCCCGAGCGGGACCTTGCCAGCCTGGTGGTGGGTCAGCCCGCGGTGCTCTCCTCGGTCTACGACGAGGACGTCCGCGTCGAGGGTGTGGTCCAGCGCATCTCGCCGACGGTCGACCCCGCCACGGGCACCGTGCGCGTCACCGTCGACCTCGACCCCACCCAGGACGCGCTCCGGCCCGGCCAGTTCGTCTCCGTGCGCATCGAGACGGGGCGCCGCCAGGACGTGCTCGTCGTGCAGCGCTCCTCGGTCCTGTACGAGGAGGGCTCGCCCCTGGTCTTCCGCGTCCGGGTCGAGGACGAGCCCGAACCCGAAGAGGAGGAGGGTCAGGAGTCCTCCGACGAGGACGAGGGCCCGGGCTTCCTGGCCGGCCTCTTCGGCGGCGACGAGGAGGAGGGCGAGGAGGACGAGGAGATCCAGATCCCCGGTCCCTACCGGATCGCCCGCAAGGTGCCGGTGAAGCTGGGGCTGGTCGACGAGGGCCTGGCCGAGATCCTGAGCGGGGTCGAGATCGACGACGCCATCATCACGGTGGGCCACGCCAACCTCCGGGACGAGGCGCGGGTCCGCCTGCCCGAGGACCCCAGGCTCGAGCTGCCGGACGAGGACGAGGACGCTGCGGCTGGGGACGACGAAGAAGCCGCTGACGCGGAGGGCTGATGTCCTCGGAGAACCCCAGCAGGATCGCCGGCGTCTTCGGCCTGATCGTCTCTCGGCCGGTCGCGGTCCTGATGATCTTCATCGCGGCCACCGTCTTCGGGTGGGTCAGCTACGCCCAGCTGCCGCTGAACCTGATGCCCGAGATGAGCTACCCCACGCTCACGGTGCGCACCGAGTACCCGGGCGCGGCCCCGGAGGAGGTCGAGGCCCAGGTCAGCCGACCCATCGAGGAGGCCCTGTCCACGGCGGACGACCTGGTCGGCATCCAGTCGCGCAGCCGCGCCGAGCAGTCCGACGTCGTGCTGGAGTTCAACTGGGGCGCGGACATGAGCGCCGCCGCGCAGGGCGTGCGCGAGCGCCTGCAGACCACCTGGCTGGCGGAGGAGGTCGATCGGCCCCTGATCCTGCACTACGACCCCTCGCTGGACCCCATCCTGCGGGTGGCCCTGTCCACCGACCCCAAGGACGCCAGCGCCCCCGAGGGCGAGGCCGCGCTCTTCCTGCTGCGCGACCTGGCCGAGGACGAGGTCAAGCGCGAGCTGGAGGGCCTGGACGGGGTCGCGGCCGTGCGCGTGCGAGGCGGCCTGGAGCGCCAGGTGCTGGTGGCCGTGCGCGAGGACTGGCTGGCCGCTCGGGGCGTCACCCTGGACGCCGTCACCCAGACCCTCGCCAGCGAGAACGTCAACCTCGCGGGCGGCAGCATCCGCGAGGGCGACACCGAGTACCTGATCCGCACGCTCAACGAGTTCCTCAGCCTCGACGAGCTCCGCGCGCTCGAGGTGCGGAACACCTCGGGCCAGCGCATCCCGCTGGCCGAGCTCGCCGAGGTGCAGGAGACCTTCAAGGAGCGCGCCGTCGTCAGCCACCTGGACGGGCGCGAGGCGGTGGAGCTCGAGGTCTTCAAGGAGGCCGACGCCAACATCGTGCTGGTGGCCAACCGGGTCAAGGAGCACCTGGGCGCCGTCGCGGTCGCGCCCTCGGGCCCGCCTGGCGTGGAGATGGGCCAGCCCTCGCTGAGGGAGCGCCTGCCCCCCGGGGTCGTGCTCTCCGTGCTGGACGACCAGGCCAGCTTCATCGAGGACGCGATCGACAACCTGATCGGCACCGCCAAGCTGGGCGGCCTGCTGGCGGTGGTCATCCTCTTCCTCTTCCTGCGCGATCTGCGCAGCACGGCCATCATCGCCAGCTCCATCCCCATCTCGGTGGTCTGCACCTTCGCGGCGCTGCAGATGGGCGGCGTCAGCCTGAACCTGATGTCCCTGGGCGGGCTCGCGCTCGGTATCGGCATGCTGGTGGACA
>CALGIB010000623.1 GCA_937915955.1 uncultured Pseudomonadota bacterium | reverse complement strand
TCGCGACCGAGGACAGCACCTCCGTCACCATGGTGCCGCTGCTGCACAAGATCCCGCTCCTGGGCTACCTGTTCAAGAGCAAGTCTGTCTCCCAGACGCGCAACGAGATGCTGGTCTTCGTCACCCCGTCCATCGTGACGACGGTGAATCGGGACTGATGCCGGGTCTGGCGCTCGTGGGCTTCATGGGCGCTGGTAAGAGCACGACAGGGCCCCTCCTGGCTTCGCGTCTGGGGTGGCCCTTCGTCGATCTGGACGCGCTGATCGAGGAGCGGGAAGGGGCCTCGGTCTCGGACCTGTTCCAACGTCTCGGTGAAGCGGGCTTCCGTAAGGCCGAGCGCCGGGCGCTGCTGGCGGCCCTCGAGCAGCCCGGCCCTCTGGTGCTGTCCACGGGTGGGGGCACGCTCTGCGCCGAGGAGAACCGGGCCTCCCTGCGCTCCTGGGGCGAGACGGTGTACCTCGAGGTGCCGCTCGAGGTCCTCGCGCTCCGGGTCGGCGCTGGAGAGGGGCGGCCACTCTGGTCGGAGGCCGAGCTGCGTTATCGGGCTCGGCAGCCCATCTACGAGAGCTGTGATCGGCGAGTGGACGGCCGACTCGATGTCGCTGTGCTCGTCGAGCAGATCCTGGAGGACATGTGCTGACGGTCGATCTGGGGCCGAGGAGCTACCAGGTGAGGCTCGGGGAGCTGAGCGGTCTCGGGAGGGCGTGGCCGCTCGACGTGCAGCGCTGCGTCCTGGTGAGCAACGATCGGGTGGCACCCCTGCACGGCTCCGTGGCCGAGGCCAGCCTGCGCGGGGCTGGCCTGCGCGTGGACCGGATCGATCTCCCGGACGGCGAGGATCGCAAGACGCTGGAGACCTGGAGGGCACTCGTCGAGGGGCTGCTCGAGCTCGAGGTGGACCGGAGCACCGCGCTCGTCGCGCTGGGCGGAGGCGTCACCTGCGACATCGTCGGCTTCGCCGCGGCCACCACGCTCCGGGGGCTGCCCTTCGTTTCGTGCCCCACCTCGCTGCTGGCCATGGTCGATGCCTCCGTGGGTGGCAAGACGGGCGTGAACACGGCGGCGGGCAAGAACCTGGTCGGCGCGTTCCACCAGCCCTCGCTCGTCCATGTGGCGCTCGACACGCTCTCGACCCTGGACGACGCGGAGTACAGGTGTGGGCTGGGCGAGGTGGTCAAGCACGCCGTCCTCGCCGACGCCGGGTTCTTCGCCTGGCTCGAGCACAACCACGAGGGCGTCCTTCGACGGGAGCCTGGCTGTGTGTCGCATATCGTGGAGCGCTGCTGCGCCATCAAGGCGTCGTTCGTAGCCGAGGACGAACTGGAGCAAGGCCGGCGGGCCTTGCTGAACTGCGGGCACACCATCGGCCACGCCATCGAGGGGGTGCTCGGCTTCGGGTGCATCCGTCACGGCGAAGCGGTGGGCATCGGGCTCGTGGCCGAGGCCCAGATCGCCGTCCTGCGGGGAGAGGCCCAGCCCCGTCTTGGGCACCGGATCGAGGGCCTCCTCGAGGCGCTCGGGCTGCCCATTCGGGTCCAGGCTTCGGCGGAGGATCTGGTCCAGGCGTGCCGGCTCGACAAGAAGCGGCGTCATGGTATGGTCAGGGTGGCCTACCCGGTCGACATCGGCAGGGTGAGGTTCGCTGAGGTATCCCAGGCAGAGTTGAAGGGCGCCGCCCAGGCGGTGTCGAAGGAGCAGTAGAGATGGTATCGGCAGCTTTCCTCCTCTTGGGCGTCGGGTGTCTCTCGGACATCGGCCACCCTGCCCCCGCGGACTCCACGCTCTCGGTCAGCTCGCTGACGGAGGGGCTGGCCTGGAGCTCGGCCTACAACGCGCTCGAGGACGGCATCGGCGTGCTGGCGCCGGTGGACGCGCTCGTCGTCTCCGACGTCGACGGTCTGCCCATCCCCTTCGTACAGCTCGAGATCATCTCGGGCTACGGCGGCGTGTACCTCTTGCCCGAGGCGGCGATCCAGGAGGTCGATCCGCCAGATCCGAGCGCCGCTGGCTCCAACTGTGACCCCAGCGCCGAGAACTACGACGTCGAGAACTGCCCCTGGTACGACGAGGACAGCGAGATCTACTTCGAGCTCTCGTCCTCCTATGACGGCTACTACAAGCCCAACTATCTGCTGATGTCCACGGACAATCGCGGCCTCGGTCGGCTCTGGCTGTACATCGACGCGCTCCCCGAGACGGACGAAGGCGCGTTCTCGGACGTGACGGTCAGCGTCAGCACGGGCTACGACACCGAGGGCGTGCTGATCAGCGTCGGGGACTGACCGTGACGCGGCTCCTCGTCCTCCAGGGGCCGAACCTCAACTTGCTGGGCAGGCGCGAACCCGAGCTCTACGGGCGCGTCACCCTGGATGCCCTGCAGGACCGGCTGGACGTGGTGGCGGCGGAGCTCGGTGTCGAGCTCCAGCACGCCCAGTCGAACCACGAGGGTGGCTTGGTCGATCGCGTCCACCAGGCCTGGGCGGACGGTCTCACGGGGGCCTTGGTCAATCCGGCGGCCTACACCCACAGCTCCATCGCGCTCCGGGACGCGCTCCTCGCGACGGGCATGCCCTTCGTCGAGGTCCACCTGAGCAACGTGTATGCCCGGGAGCCCTTCCGGCACAAGAGCCTGCTCTCCGACCTGGCCCTGGGCGTGATCTGCGGCTTCGGGCCCCTCGGCTATGAGCTGGGGCTGCGAGCTCTCCACGCTCGCCTCGTTGAAGCGGACCCCCACCTCGGATAGACCGGAGGCGGGAGGTCGACCCACATGGATGTCGAGCGTATCGAGGCCCTTCTCAAGGTCCTCTCAGAGCAGAAGGTCAGCGAGTTCAACTACGAGGACGAGCACCTCACGGTCTCCGTGCGCTTCGGTGGTCTGGCCCCCGTCGTGACCCACGCTGCTGGCGCCGCGCCTGCCTCGGTCGTTGCCATGGCCCCCACGGCCGCCGCCCCCGCTGTGGTCGAGGACGCCTCGTTGAGCACGATGGAGTCGCCGATGGTCGGGACGTTCTACCGCTCGCCCGCGCCGGACGCCGACCCCTTCGTGAAGCTCGGCGCTCGCGTTCAGCGGGGACAGACCCTCTGCATCATCGAGGCGATGAAGCTGATGAACGAGATCGAGGCGGAGGTCGACGGCGTCATCTCGGCCATCCTCGTCGACAACGCGCAGCCGGTCCAGTTCGGCCAGCCGCTGTTCAAGATCAAGGCGGACTGAGCGGGTGTCAGCCCCCCCCTTCAACAAGGTCTTGGTCGCCAACCGCGGCGAGATCGCTCTGCGCGTCATCCGGGCCTGCCGCGAGCTCGGTATCCGCACGGTCGCGGTCTACTCACAGTGCGACGCCAACGCGCTCCATGTGCGCTTCGCGGACGAATCCGTCTGCATCGGCCCGCCCCAGGCGGCCCTGTCCTACCTGAAGATCTCCAACGTCATCTCGGCCGCCGACATCACCGGGGTCGATGCGGTCCACCCGGGGTACGGCTTCCTCGCCGAGAACGCGGACTTTGCCCGCGTGGTCCGGGACCATGGCATGACCTTCATCGGCCCGGACCCGGACATGCTCAACACCTTTGGGGACAAGCTCAGCGCCAAGGCCGCGGCTCGGGCGGCCGGTCTGCCGCTGATCCCTGGCTCTACCGGCGCTGTGGCCTCGGCGGCGGAGGCCGAGGTCGTGGCCGAGCGCGTCGGCTACCCCGTGATGCTCAAGGCCGCGGCGGGCGGCGGCGGCAAGGGCATGCGGGTCGTCGAGGACGGCGCGCAGCTGCGGCGGGTCTTCGAGTTGACCTCGAACGAGGCGCTAGCGGCCTTCGGTAGCGGTCAGGTGTTCATCGAGCGCTTCCTGCGTCAGCCCCGGCACGTTGAGATCCAGGTCGCCGGTGATCGGCACGGGAACGGCGTGCACTTCGCCGAACGCGACTGCTCGATGCAGCGGCGGCACCAGAAGGTGCTCGAGGAGGCGCCTGCCCCGGGGCTGCCCGACGCCCTGGTCGCCGCCATCCGGAAGGCGGCCGTGGATCTGGTGGTGTCCACCGGGTACCACACCGTGGGCACTTGCGAGTTCCTGGTCGACGGAGATGAGTTCTTCTTCCTCGAGGTCAACCCGCGCATCCAGGTCGAGCACCCGGTCACCGAGGCCGTGTCGGGTATCGACCTCATCGCGGAGCAAATCCAGCTGGCTGCCGGCGAAGATCTCACCATC
>CALGIB010000622.1 GCA_937915955.1 uncultured Pseudomonadota bacterium | reverse complement strand
GGGCACCGCGCAGCCCAGGAACAGCACCACGAAGAGGCCCAGCCACACCGCGTGGTGCTTCCAGCTGGGCTGCCGAAACGCCTGGACCGGCAGGCCGCGCATCGCGACGTGCTCGATGCCCACAGCCAGCGCGATGCCCGCCAGGCCGTCCACGAACCAGTGCTGATCCAGGGCCATGGTGCTCCACCAGATGCCCAGGGTGGTCAGGACCAGCAGCGCTCCCACACGCCGGTCGTGGCGACGGATGACCAGCGCCGCGAACATGGCGTCCGCCACGTGCATCGAGGGGAAGCAGTTCACCGGCGGGTCGATGTACCGGGTCAGCGCCAGCCCGTAGGTCCAGAGGTCCTCGACCGGAACGGGCGTGCGGGGCACCGTGACCGGGTACAGGACCCAGAACGGCACGCCGCTGAGCACGAGCATCGTGAAGCCCGCCAGCGCCCGACGGACCACCCGCGTGTCCTCGATGACCACCAGCCCCGCGATGACCTGGGGGAAGAGGAAGAGGTAGAGCAGCACCGAGGGCCAGTAGGGCTGGACCCAGTGGTCCACGGCCGTCGGCAGCGTGTAGAGGTCGCCGCCCGAGCGAGCGGTCACCACGCCGATCCCTCCGTAGAGCGCCCCGAATCCGCCAATGGCGGCGGGCGCCAGCAGCAGCTTGTCGCGGAGGGTCAGGCCATGCGCTTCCACGCCCGGATTCTACGTCCAGATCTCGGCGGCCTCGATCCCCAGGCCGTGACCGACGCTGGTGAAGACGTCCTTTGCGAGCAGCCTCCCGGGGAAGCGGCGCTCGAAGATGTCCCGGACGCAGGGGACCAGGCTGGTGCCGCCGGTCAGGAACACCGCGCCGATGTCGTCGTGCCGCAGGTCGAGCCTGGCCAGCAGGCCGTCGAGGCAGCGCTCGAGGCGCCCGACCAGGGGCTGCACCGCCGCGTCGAACTCCCGACGTGTCACCGGCTCCTCGATGGCGATGCGACCGGCGCGGAAGCTGAGCACGCCCTCGCCCTGCCGCGACAGCTCGACCTTGCAGCGCTCCACCGCCCGGAACAGCTCGAAGCCCAGGTTCCAGTCCAGGATCTCGAGCAGGCGCTCCAGCCCGGCCGCGTCGTCCGCCGAGCGGATCCAGCCGCGGAGCTCCTCGAGGTTGCCTTCGGTCGCCGCGAAGCTGAGCGCGTGCCAGCTGGTCATGGCCATGTGCAGGCGCGTCGGCACCGGGACCGGCCGTCCCAGCGGGCTGTACCGGGCGCCGAAGCCCAGCCGGGGAAGCACCTTGAGCTTGACCAGCGTCGCGTCCAGGTCGTTCCCTGCGACGTCCACGCCCGCGCTGCCCAGCACGTCGTCGGCCCGATCCCCCGCCGCGCGGCGCTGTGGCCCCAGGCGCATCACCGTGAAGTCGCTGGTGCCGCCGCCCAGATCCCCGACCAGGCAGAGCAGCCCCCGGTCCAGGTCCGACTCGAAGCTGCGGGCCGCCGCGATGGGCTCGAAGCGGAAGCGCACCTCCTCGAAGCCCGCCATCCTCGCGGCCCGCTCCAGTCGGTCCTGGGCCAGGCGGTCCCGCTCGGGGTCCACGTGGAAGACGGCGGGACGCCCCATCAAGACCCGCGTCACCGGCTCACCGGCCTCGCGGTCCGCCTGCAGCTTGAGCGACTCGAGGAAGCCGGCGATCAGGTCCGACAGGTCCAGCGCCTGACCGTTGATGAAGGTCGTCGTGAAGGCCTTGCTGGGCAGGTGCCGCTTGATCGCCTGGATGAAGCGCCCCGCCATGGCTCGCTCCAGGTACTCCTCCACCGCCCGGGTGCCGTAGAACTGGCGCCGGTCCTCGCTGAAGAACAGCAGGGTCGGGATGTTCTGCGCCGGCTCGTGACCGGGGTCGACCTCGAGCGCGCGCACGCGGCCGCCCTCGACCAGGGCGAGCGCGGTGTTCGAGGTGCCGAAGTCCAGACCACAAGCGCGCACGCAACCTCCCGAGGGGAGGCCGCGGACTAGTCCCCGAAGGCTCCGTCGTCCACCATCAGGATCGTGTCCCAGGGGAGCACGTCCGCCGAACCGTCGAAGGCGATGCGGTTCCAGCCGGCGTCGACGCCGTAGGCGACCATGAACGCGGCCTTGAGGCTCACCGGCTTGTAGTAGGTCACGAAGCTCGCGTCGTCCCCCGCCTGGGCGCTGGTCCCGAGCACGGTGTCCCGGTCGGGGCCCAGCTTCAGATCCAGCTGGCCGTTGTCGCTGAGGTCCTGGTAGGCGATGGCCAGGTAGCTGGCGACCTGGACGCCGTAGGGCTCCAGGCTCCCCTCGAGGGTCTCCGAGGCCAGCTGTTCGGGCCGAGGCTCGCCGATGCCGTCGGGGAAGCTGAAGCCTCCTTCGGTGCCCATGTCGATGTCGATCAGGTTGGGCTCCCGATCCAACGCGCCGCCCTCGGCCGCCAGGTCGAGCAGCGACAGATCGAAGAGGGTCACCCTCGGGTTGACCTCGCTGCCGTCGAGCCCGCCGACCAGGTAGCCGGCGACCCGCTCCTGCGCGTTGGAGTTGGGGATCAGCGAGCCGCTCAGGTCGTAGACGAAGTAGTCCTCGACGACGGGGTAGATGTCCTCGAGCTTGTCGGTCGCGGGGTCGAAGCTGACCAGGTACCAGCCAGGCCCGTCGAAGTCGCCGCCGGGGTGGATCTCCTCGACGTAGACCAGCAACTGGTCCACGTTGGCGCCGACCACCAGGTCCTCGTCGCCCTCGGGCTGCCCGTCCTGGTCGAGGTCGCCCCAGGCCGCCAGGAAGTAGGTGGCGCCCAGGTTCCAGGCGGGCTGCATCTCGTAGAGATCGCCCTCGGCCGGTAGCGCTGGCATGTCGAAGCGAAAGGGGCGCGCGGTGCCGGGGCTCAGGTCCTCGGCGACGCCGCTGGCCAGGACCTGCCCGATCTCGATGAACTCTTCACCGGGGCCCACCTCGCCGGTGATGAAGCGGGCCGCGACCAGGCCGACGGACGCGCCGTAGGGCGTGAGATCGACGGACCGGTCGCTGGGCACGCTCAGGCTGCCCGAGACCTCGATGGTGGGCTCCGAGGCGTCGCTGTCGCCCGTGTCGTCGGAGCTCTGGGGCGTGCCGAGCCGCTCGTCGTACTCGGCCTGGGTGATGAGCGCGCAGGCGCAGAGGAGGATCAGAGACATGCAGGGACGGTAGCACCGGCCCGAAGCCCGGCGCTTGCTCTCTCATCACATCAACACCGGTCTTGACAGGACAAGACTTCTCCTCTACGAAGGACGGACGGAGGAGTCGGTCTCGTGCGTCGCACTGCTGTCCTGATCACCGCGCTCAGCCTGGGGCTGCTGCTCCCTGCCCAGGCGCAGGCCAAGGACCTCCGCCAGCGGGTCGGTCTGGGCTTCAGCAACCAGTTCGGGCACCTCAGCTCGCTCTCGGTCAAGTACGGGATGCCCACCAACAACCCGGCCGTGAACATCCAGGCTCAGCTGGTCGGCGGCTACAGCCTGCTGAACAACACGACGCCGGCCTGGTTCGTCGGCGGCCGCGGCCTGTACGGCTTCGTGGCCGAGGACAACATGAACCTCTACCTGGCGGCGGGCGTCGGGTACAAGGCCGACGGGGTCGACAACGCGCTGCGCATCCAGCCAGCGCTGGGGGCCGAGTTCTTCCTGTTCGGGCTCGAGAACCTGGGGCTGTCCGCCGAGTGTGGCGTGGATCTGGACCTGCTCGGGCCGGGCGTCGACACCTACACCTTCGGCGGCGCCGCCGCCGTCGGCGCCCACTACTACTTCTGATGCTGCTGCTCAGCCTGGGCCTGGCCTGCTCGAGCGACCCCTGCGCGGACGTGCAGGGGCCCAAGCTCTTCGTCATCTCCCCCGATCAGGAGCACCGGCACCTCTCCGAGGGTGACCGCACCTTCACCACGATCCAGGGCGCGCTGGACCGGGCCCTGCCGGGCACCACGATCTGCGTGGGCGACGGCCTGTACCCCGAGACGCCGGCGATCTACACCGAGGACATCCGGCTCTTCGGCGGCGGCCCCGGCGCGACCATCGTCCAGCCCCCTGGCCCCGCTCGCCCGCAGGACAGCACCGTGCTGACCCTGGGCGCCGACGATCTGCACGTGCGCGGCTTCACGTTCCGGAACGGCAGCACCGGCGTCTTCATCGAGCCCGGCACCGAGGTGATCCTGGAGGAGCTCTCGGTGGAGGCCAACGGCGTCGGCGTCCTGGCCAGCGAGACGGGCAGGCTGACCCTCCGCGAGCTGGAGCTCGAGCGCAACACCCGCATCGGCCTGGTGGCGACGGCCAGCTCCAGCAACCGGCACGGCGTCCTGCTGATCGAGGGCGGGCGCATCGTCGGAAACGGCAGCCTGGCCGAGAGCGAGGTCGGCGGCTTGTACACGGACACCGACCTGCTGCTCCGCGACGTGACCCTGCGGGACAACACCGGCTCGCTGGCCGGGGACCTGCGCACCCAGGGACACCTCGAGCTGGACCAGGTCGCGCTCGAGCGCCCCGCGACGATCGGCGGGGCCCCGAGGCTGGTGGCCCAGGACGGCGCGACCCTCCGGAACGTCAGGTTGGACTCCGCGGGCTCGCCTGCGCTGGACGTCAGCTGCCGGGAGCGGGGCGTCGAGCTCGAGAACGTGGCCGTCGCCGACGCCCAGGGCGGGACCGCTGCGGTTCGCCTCCGAGGCTGCACCGGCCACCTCCAGCA
>CALGIB010000621.1 GCA_937915955.1 uncultured Pseudomonadota bacterium | reverse complement strand
AGGACATCATCAACGACGTCCTCGGCTATGGCCCGCTGGAGCCCCTGCTGGCCCTCGATCGACCCGACCCCTGGGTCCTGGCGGCCCTGGCTTGCAGCCACCTGGGTCAGCTCCAGGATCTGGGCACGCTGGCCCGCCGGGCCGTTCAGCTCGCCGACAAGGGCTTCCTGTGCCAGCACCGCGAGGCCGAGCTGCAGGCCCTGCTGGCAGAGCTGGGTCTGTACGAGGGTCGCAGGCTCGCCGCCCCGGGGGCCATGGGCCAGCTCCTGGCCCTGCTACGACGCCAGCCCTCCAGCGACGAGGTCCGCTCCCCCCGCGGCCTGGAGCGGGTCGCCCTGAACCTGCTGCGACTGGGCCGGGCCGGTGAGCTGGAGCCCCTGCTCGAGCCTCGCGCCGAGCAGCTGCTGCCCGGGCTCCGAGCCCTGCTCGAGGAGACCCTGAGGGAACACGGAGTGGACCTGCAGGACGACGGCGAGCCCGACTTCGTCTTCATCGGAGGAGCGGGTCGCAGCGGCACCACGCTCTTCCGCGCCATGCTGGACGCTCACCCACGCATGTCCTGCGGGCCCGAGCTGAAGCTGGTGCCCACGATCTGCCGCATGCGCGAGCAGTGGTGGGCCTCGATGGGTCGGGACCTCCGGGCCGCGGGCCTGAGCGAGCGGGACCTGGACGCCGCGACGCGGGCCTTCATCGAGACGCTGCTCCGTCGGACCTCGGACCGACCGCGCGTCGCCGAGAAGACCCCCCACAACCTGCTGCACATGGCGCTCCTGGGCCGACTGTTCCCGGGCGCGCGCTTCATCCACGTCGTCCGGGACGGGCGCGCCGTAGCGGCCTCGTTGCTGCGTCAACGCTGGGTGGACCCGGCCACGGGGCAGCCGGTGGCCTACTGCGCCGACGTGCAGAGCGCCTCGCGCTACTGGGCCCAGGTCGTGGCCAGCGTGCACCAGCAGGTGCCCGCGGTGCCGGGCCGCTACCTCGAGGTCCGCTACGAGGACCTTGTGGCCGACCCCGAGCGGGCGATGCGCCGGGTGCTGGCCTTCCTGGGCGAACCCTGGGACCCCCGCGTCCTGGCCCACGACCAGGACCTGCGCGCGAGCACGCTGGAGAGCAGCAGCGCCGCCATCGCCGAGCCGGTCCACACCCGCGCCCTGACGCGCTGGCGCGAGGACCTGAGCTCGGAGCAGCTGGCGTCCATCGGCCCGGAGGCCCGGCACGCGCTGGAGCGCCTGGGCTACTCCTCTGAGGAGGACTGCTCCGGCTCGTCGAGCCGCTCGGCCTCGGCGGCCGCCTCGTAGGTCGGCTCGGCGTCCAGCACCTCGGGCTCGAGGACCTCGGACTCCAGGGCGGGCTCGGCCTCTACAGCCTCAGGCTCCGGGGCCTCGGCGATCTCGGGCTCGACCGCTTCCGGCTCGGCGACTTCCGCCGCTTCCGGCGCGTCGACCGCGACAGGCGCCGCCTCGGCGGGGCTCGAGCGCATCAGCAGCCCCACACCCACCAGCAGCGGCGCGGCCTTGTCGAGATCAGCGCCCATGGCGTGATTGAGCGTGAGCAGGGCCACGCCGATGCCCAGGGGCCCCGAGATCCGCGCGATCAGCTGCGCCGCCTTCTTCACGCCGATGGCGATCGGCCCGATCTTCGGGAGGAAGGGCAGGATGTCCCCGATGGGGCCCTTGAAGAGGGTCAGCACCAGCCTGGCCAGGGCCTGGCCTCCCGCGGCGGTGCCCGCGGTGCCCACGCCGACCCAGGACACCCACTGCGAAGACTGCAGCTTGCGCACGACGGCCGGGTCCAGCTCTTCCAGGCGCAGCGGCCGATCCTGGGGCACCAGCGTCGCGGTCAGGGCCTCGAGCCGGTCCCAGGTCTGGCCCTGGCCCAGCTGCTCGGCCACACCGGCCTTAGAGGCCACGCGATCGATCAGCGCGTCCAGATCGTCCGGCATCACGAAGACGCCAGCGGGCGTGTGCGTGCGCCACCAGAGCGACCGAACCAGCTTCGCGGCGAGATCGGGTGCCTCGGTCGCGCCGCCCAGCGGCACCTCTGCCGCCTCCAGCACGGCCGCGAGCGCGACGGGGTCCTTTTCGGAGAGGAGCTGCTGCAGCTCGTCGCGGGTCACAGCCATGTCTCACCTCGAACGTCGGTTTTGCCAGATCGCGTCGCGTCTCGGCCTGGCTTTCTACGGCCTACCCGGAACAGGTATTCCCCGATCATCGCGTGCCCAGGCCAAAAAAAAGGCCCATCAGGGGCTGGCACGTCGCCGAAACCTCGCTAAACCGAGGTCCCGATTCGGAGGCTACGCCTCTGACGGTTTCCATGAACCGCCACACGCTTTTCAATGTTTGGAGGACACGATGAACAAGAAGGAAATGGCCGCGAAGCTGGCCAAGAAGACCGGAATCTCCCAGGCCAAGGCCCTCGAGGTCATCAACGTGGTCTTCAGCGCCAAGTCCGGCGAGGGCATCATCGCCGTCGAGCTGGACGCCGGCCGCAAGGTCACCATCCCCGGCTTCGGCACCTTCGGCACCAAGAGCCGGGCGGCTCGCACGGGTACCAACCCGGCGACCAAGGAGAAGATCCAGATCGCGGCCAAGAAGTACCCCTACTTCCGCCCCGGCAAGACCCTCAAGGAGCGCGTCTCCGAGTAATCGGCGACCGCACCTTGCGACATGAGCGCGCCCTCTCGGGGGCGCGTTTCGTGTTTGTGGGGCATGATTTCGGCGCCACCCGCCGTAGCCCCGCGCGAGATCCACGAGGCCCCGTTGAAGCACGCCATCCCCCACGATCTGGAGCACGAGCTGGCCCGCCAGGCCGCCCGCGCCGCGCTGAGGTCCTACCAGGCGGCCTTCTCGCAGTACCAACCCCGGGGCGAGTGGGTGGACGAGGACAACGCGACGGTCGCCTTCACAGTGATGGGCGGCACCATCGAGGGGGGGGTGCGCGTGACGGCCTCGACGGTCGAGCTGGAGCTCAGCAACGTGCCGTTCATGTTCCGGCCCTTTCGCAGCCAGGCGATCGAGATCATCGAGGGCGAGCTCCGCGGGTGGATCGAGAAGGCGAGGAACGGCCAGCTCTGAGCTGACGAATCGGTCTCTGCACGGGATTGACAAAGAAGCTCCCTCGAATCTTTGCACCCCCTGGATCGCCCGGCTAAAGTCGGTCCGCTCGAACCCCCTCATTGGCCTTTTCTCTGGGCCAGTCCTTAAAGGAG
>CALGIB010000620.1 GCA_937915955.1 uncultured Pseudomonadota bacterium | reverse complement strand
CACGCCTCGACCGAGCTCCTGGCCGTCGACCAGGACCCGGACCACCGCGCCGGCCTCCCACTCGCCCTCGACCCGCTCCACGCCCACGGGGAGCAGGCTGGCTTTGCGGTCCAGCAGGGCAGAGTGCGCCCCGGCGTTGACGTGCAGGGCGCCCGCGGGGGCCGTCGCGAACTGCAGCCAGCGGCGGCGAGCGTCCCCTCGACCCGCCGCTGGGAAGAGGGTGCCCAGGTCCTCGCCCTCGACCACGCGCCGGACCACGTCCGGCTCCCGCCCGCTGGTGATGACGACGGGCACCCCGGCCAGCGTGGCCACCCGCGCCGCCTCGACCTTGGCCTCCATGCCGCCGGTGCCCCCGGCGCTCGCCGCGCCGAACAGGACCTGAGCCGCCTCGTCGTAGAGCGGCACGCGCTGCGCACCTGGGGTGCCGGGGGGGGCGGTCAGCAGGCCGTCGACGTCGGTCAGCAGCAGCAGCAGGTCCGCCTCGAGGCCCCCGGCGACCAGGGCGGCCAGGCGATCGTTGTCGCCGAACACCAGCCGGTGCTCGGGCTCCAGGCCCGCTCGGGAGACCACGTCGTTCTCGTTGATGATGGGCAGCGCCCCGAGCTCGAGCAGGCGCTCTAGGGTCTCGCGCAGGCTGAGGTAGCGCTTGCGGTTCTGGAAGTCCTCGGCGGTCAGCAGCACCTGGGCGCAGCGCAGCCCCACCCGCTGGGCCAGCGCGTCGTACAGCGCCATGAGCGCGCCCTGGCCGGCCGCCGCCGAGGCCTGCTTGTCGAGCACGGTCCTGGCCCGCTCGATCCCCAGCCGCTCGGCCCCGAGGCCCACCGCTCCGGAGCTGACCAGCAGGACCTGACGGCCCTGAAGCCGCAGCTCGTAGATCTGCTCGACCAGGCTGCCCAGGCGCCCCAGCGCCAGCGCTCCGTCCGGGCGCGTGACCACCGAGGTGCCCACCTTGACGACCACCCTTCGACTCTTGGCTAGGCTCGTGCGCATCGCGGCCGCCCCTAACCGACTACTGTCCGTGAAGATGGAAGAGAGCCACCGCGCCAAAGGCCTCGTCAGGTTGACCATGGCCTGCAACGAGCGCTGTCCCTTCTGCAACGTGCCGGCCGAGGACTACCCCAGCCGCGCCACGCCGCAGGAGGAGCTGGAGGCACAGCTGCAGGCCTTCGTGGCGGCCGGTGAGCGCACGCTGACGATCTCCGGCGGCGAGCCCACGCTGCTGCGCCAGCCGCTGCTGAGGCTGGTCCGGCGGGCCCGCGAGCTGGGGCTCCAGCACATCGAGCTGCAGACCAACGCCGTCCTGCTGGACCCGCCGCGATGCCGGGAGCTGGCCCAGGCCGGCGTCACCAGCGCCTTCGTCAGCCTGCTCTCGGACCAGGCCCCGCTGCACGACGAGCTGGCCGGCCTGGAGGGCGCCTGGACCCGCTGCATCGCCGGCATCCGGGCCTTGCTGGGCGCCGGGGTGCAGGTCACGCTGAACCCCGTGTTCGCCGCCCAGACCCAGGACCGGGCCCCCGCCTATGTGGCCTTCGTCGCCCGCGAGCTGCCCGGGGTGCGCCACATCTCGCTCTCGGCCGTGCAGCCCCACGGTCGAGCCCGCGACACCCCCGAGCTCTGGCCTGACTACGCCGTGCTGGGCCCGGGCATCCGAGAGGCCCGCAAGCTGGCCCGCGAGCACGACATCACGCTGCTGAACCCCTACTGTGGCCTGCCGCTCTGCGCGGGCTGGGACGAGGACAGCGCCCACAGCGTCGAGGCGGTGGATCCCAGCACCGGCCCCGGGCTGGACAACCAGGGCAACAAGTCCCAGCAGGGCCCCTGCCTGTCCTGCGCCTGGCGGACGCGCTGCGGCGGCGCGTGGCACGCCTACTGGACCGAGCGCGGCGGCAGCGGGCTTTGGCCACCTCAGCTGCGCACGCCCAACTGGACCGGCCCCCGGATCCTGGACCAGGGGCCGACCCGCTGGCAGCGAATGGAGGGGCGCTGGGCTGCGCTGGAGCCCGGGGTCACGGACATCGCGCTGCTCTGGCGGCCCGGGGACACCCAGACCCTGGCGCGCGCCCGGCGTCACCTGGCCAGGCAGATCGCTCGCCCAGCGGCCGAGCAGGTGCAGCTGACCCTGGGCATCGACGGGCAGCAAAGCGTCGAGATCGTTCAGCTCGCGGCCGCCGTTGGAGTCCGGCGCCTGGCGCTTCGGGGCGACCAGGCGTCATTGGGTCGGCTGGCCCGCCTCAGCGGTCTGCTGATTGAGCCGCTGCCCGCGGCGGTGGGCCCATGAGCCTGCTCGCCGTCACCTGGCGCCGACGCCTCGAGGGGCGCCTCGATCGGGGCTGGGATCTGCCCGACCCCAGCCTCGAGGAGCTGGTCTCCTCGGCCCCCGAGGGGGCGCTGACCCTGGGCGGCGGCGAGCCCACCCTGCGCGCCGACCTGCCCGAGCTGCTGCGGGCGCTGGGCCCCCGGGACCTGGGCATCGTCACCGACGGACTGGCCCTGAGCCGAGGCCTGGGCCCCCTGCCCGAGGCTGGCCTGGGGCGGGTCCGCATCGAGCTGCAC
>CALGIB010000619.1 GCA_937915955.1 uncultured Pseudomonadota bacterium | reverse complement strand
CGTACCCTCCCGCTCGACCGCCCCCATCTCCGCCCCGTCCGAGCTCGACACGCGCTGGCTGTGGGTGGCCGGGCTCGCCGGCTTCGCCGCGCTCGGCCTCGAAGTGGCGTGGTTCCGGCTGCTCGCCCTCATCCTCGGCGCGAGCACCTACGCCTTCTCGGTGATGCTGCTGGCCTTCTTGACGGGCATCGCGACGGGCGGGTGGGCGGGCGGGCGGCTGGCCGACGGCGCGCTCAAGCAGCTGGGACCTGGCGGCCCGCTGCGGGTCCTGGCCGCTATCCAGGCGGGCATCGCCATCCTGACCTACGCGATGATGTACCTCTACGAGGACCTGCCCTTCCTGTTCCTCCAGGTCTACTCAGCGGCCGAGTCCTACGGCGGCTCGATGTGGCCTCTGAAGATCCTGCTCGCGGCGATGGTGATGACACCGCCGGCCCTGCTGATGGGGGCCAGCTTTCCCTTCATGGTGCGAGCCGTGGTCGGGGCGCGGGACGATGGCCTCGGCAGGCCGGTGGGCCAGGTCTACGGCGCCAACACCCTGGGCAGCATCCTGGGCGCCTTCGCGGGGGGCTTCGTGCTCCTGCCGAACCTGAACGTGGTCGGCACAGTGCTGGCGGCGGGCGGCGCCAACCTCGCCGCGGCCGTGGTCGCCTTGACGGCGTCCATGTACGCCGAGGGGCGCATGCGCCGTTGGCTGCAGCTGGCCTCGGTGCTCGCCGCCGTGGGGCTGCTGATGTTGGGCGCCCGCCGCCCACCGCCCTGGGATCCGCTGCTGATGACCTCGGGCGTATACAAGTACGCCAGCCAGCTCTCGACCCGCACACGCGAGGGCCTGATGGCCTTCGCGGTCGACGAGTACCAGCTGCTCTACTACGACGAGGGCCTCTCCACGGTCGTGACGGTCGCCCAGTCCAAGGCCACCGGGAACATCTGGCTGGCCAACAACGGCAAGGTGGACGCCTCGACCACCGTGGACATGCCGACCCAGGTCCTGGTCAGCCACCTGCCCTTCCTCTTCGCCCGGGAGCCGCGCGACGTCGTCGTCATCGGCCTGGCCAGCGGCATCACCCTGGGCTCCGTCACGCTCTACGACGAGCTGGACAGCATCGAGGTCGTGGAGCTCGAGCCGGCCATCGTTCAGGCCAGCCACTTCTTCGACGACTACAACCATCGGCCGCTCGAGGACGAGCGCGTGCACATGCTGGCCAACGACGGCCGCAACCACCTGCTGCTCCAGCCCGAGGGGCGCTACGACGTCATCGTCAGCGAGCCGAGCAACCCCTGGCTGACCGGCGTGAGCAACCTCTTTACGCGCGAGTTCTTCGCGATGGGGAAGTCCCGCCTCGCGCCGGGCGGCATCTGGAGCCAGTGGGTGCAGCTCTACGGCATGGGCACCGAGGACCTGCGATCCCTGCTCGCGACCTTCAGCGATGTCTTCCCGCACGTGCGGCTGTTCGCCACGATCGAGGACGCTGATCTGGTCCTGATCGGCTCGGACGAGCCGCTGGAGCTCACGGCCGAGGGGGCCGAGAGGCTGCTCCGCCAGCACCCGATGGTTCGCTCCGAGCTGGGACTCATCGGCGTCGAGACCCCCCACGACCTGCTGACCTTCTACCAGTTCAGCGAGCGCGAGATCGCGGAGCTGACCGGTGACGTGGGCCTGAACACCGACGACAACATGCGGGTCGAGTACAGCGCGCCCCGCCACCTGCACACCGAGACGAGCGAGGACAACTTCCTGCTCCTGCTGCCGAAGTCCCAGGCCGTGGACATCCAGGGCGTGGACAACAACATCGCCCTGGCCGAGGCCTACGCGCGTCGGGGCGAGTACGTCCGGGCGCTGGTCTGCCTCAAGCGCATCACGGACGAGCAGCCCGAGCACGAGCCGGCTCGGGACCTGACCCGCAAGATCGGGCGCAAGCTGGCCGCCGAGCTCGGCGACATCTGAGCGGGGCGCTCAGATGCGGCGGCGTCGCAGCAGGCCGACCGTGCCCTCGATGGGGCCGGAGAGGACGTAGACGGCCAGCACGGGCAGGACCATGAAGCTGATGTCGTAGAACACGCTGACGCAGATGAGCGAGGCCATGAACAGGATGGCGAAGGCCTTGGTTCCCCGGCTCATCTTCAGGGACTTGCTGGTTCGGAAGGGCACGTTGCTGACCATCAGCAGCGCCATGCCGACGATAGCGACGAGCGGCAGGGTGGGGTGCTTGACGAAGTCCATACCCATGGCCGCGTGGCACATGACCATGGCGGCCAGCGTGCCGCCGGCCATCGTGATCGTCAGGCCCTTGCTGCGCTCGAACTCCTCGTTGTCCGCAGCGCCGCAGTTGAAGCGCGCCAGGCGGAAGACGCCGCAGAGCACGTAGAGGAAGGCCGCCGCGATGCCCAGGTTGCCCAGGGCGTGCAGTCCCCAGTTGTAGACCAGCACCGCTGGCGCGATGCCGAAGGACACGACGTCGGCCAGGGAGTCGAGCTGGACGCCGAACTCCGAGCTGCTGTTGGTCATGCGCGCGACTCGGCCGTCGAGCATGTCGAAGACACCGGCGAAGCCGATGAGCAGGCCCGCCTGGTAGAAGGTCGCCGGGTTGCCGTCGTTACCGGCCGCGAGCATCGTGGCGTAGAAGCCGCAGAAGATGCTGGCCGAGGTGAACCAGTTGGGCGGGTTCAGGAACTGCTTCAGCATGGACTTCCCTCGGCCGGGGTCCACCCAGCGTGTCGAAAATACCGGTGGTTCGAGGGCTTGGCAACAAACCCGCGCGCACGGATCGTGCCAGGGGCCCCGAACCTAGAGCAGAGCGGCGTGAACCAGACGCTGCGCAGGATCTGCCTGCTCCGGGGGAACCAGCCAGCTCAAGGCCTGAGCGGTCGCGGTCCAGCTCAGCACCTGGACGCCACCTGCCTTCAGCGCGCCCAGCCCCGCCAGGGCCAGCTCGGGGCTGGCCAGCGCCTCGGTGCCCGCCGCGCTCACCTCGGCGACCCGGCTGCTGGTGACCCCTGGAGGCAGCACGTAGGCCTGCCGGTCGTGCCAGTTCCGCAGGTCCACGAGCACCGCGCCGTCCACGCGGCGGATGCCCGCGCCGGTGTCGCCGAGGCTCTCGAGCAGCGCGGCGAGGTCGGGGCCCTGAAAGCGCTCGAGTTGGTCGTCGACGGTCACCGCGGCGATGCGCTGAGGGAGCGAGGCCACCTGGATGCGCGTGCCCGAGCCGGGGGGCTGGTCCATGTGCGCGGCGTTGAGCTCGATGCCCATGCGGTGGGCCAGAGCCACGGCGTCGGCCTGCAGTACACGGGCCCCCGCCCGGGCCAGGGCCAGCGCCTCGTCCAGGCTCAGGGTGTCGAGGCGCCGCGCCGCGGGCACCTTTCGAGGATCGGCGCTGTAGACCCCGTCGACGTCGCTGCAGATCTCGCACCAGTCGGCGCCGAGCGAGGCGGCCAGGGCCACCGCGGTCAGGTCGGTGCCGCCGCGGCCCAGCGTGGTCACCTCGCGGTCCCGCGAGACCCCCTGGAAGCCGGCCACGATCACGATCTTGCCCTCGTCCAGCGCCGCCCGGATGCGGTGCGGGCGCACCTCGACGATGCGGGCCGCGCTGTGCCTCTCGTCGGTGATGATGCCGGACTGGCTGCCCGTGAAGGACACCGCGGGCGCGCCGAGCTCGGTGACTGCCATGGACAGCAGGGCCATCGAGATGCGCTCGCCCACCGAGATGAGCATGTCCAGCTCCCGTCGGCCTGGCGCCTGGGACACGCTGCGTGCCAGCTGGAGCAGCTCGTTGGTGGTGTTCCCCATGGCGGAGACCACGACCACCACAGGGTGCCCGGCTGCCCGGGTCGCCACGACGCGCCGAGCCACCGCCCGGATCTTCTCCACGTCCGCGACGCTGCTCCCGCCGTACTTCTGGACCACGACGCCCACGGCTACTCGATCCTCAGGTTGTCCACGTAGATCGTGTTCGGGCCGCGGTCGGGCCGGGTGTAGGCCGTCACGTCCCAGAGCGACACCGCGCGCACGTTCCGGGGCAGGGCGCCGCTGCCGGCGTCCAGCGGTACGAAGTCCTCAAGCCGCGCCTCGATGCCCACCCAGCTCGAGGTGCTCGTCCGGATCTCGGCCAGCTCCCACCGGTGGCCTTTGTCGTCTTCGAGGACCAGATGCAGCGAGGCCGGGAAGGGCGAACTGCGCAGGTCCATGTGGAAGACCTCGGGTCGGGGCGAGCTGTCGTCGAACCACATGCCGATGGCGTCGGTCTCGCGGTCGAGCACCGAGGTGTGCCAGGCCAGCGCGGGGTCGTCGCTGTCAGGCGGCGGCTCGGCGGACAGCCAGCCCTTCTCACCGTGCTTCCAGCTGTGCAGCCAGTGCCCGGTGCCGGTGCCGTAGTCGTAGGTCAGCGGCAGGCGCTGGACCCGCAGCTCCTGGCTGTCGATCTGGGCGAGCAGCGCGCGCGCGGTCTCCTCCATGGTCGGGTCGCTCATCGCGGCGCGCAGGGCGCGGCGGGCGGCCTCGGCGTCGCCGGAGGCGTAGCGAGCGCGGCCCAGCCAGAAGTTCAGCTCACCCAGGCTGGGGTCGTCCTCGGGCAGGCCAGCGATGAGCCCCTCGTACCAGCGGATGGCGCCGGCCAGGTCGCCCTGGGCGGACTCGATCAGCATGCCCTCGTGCAGGCCTTGCCAGGCCCGCACGTCCTGAGCCTGGGCGAGGCCCAGGAGCATCAGGAGCAAGCGCTATCCCTCGTCCGCCACGAAGCGGTAGCCGACCCCGTGCATGGTCTCGATGAAGCGAGGGTTCTGCGCGTCGTCGCCCAGCTTCTTGCGCACGTTCAGGATGTGCGTGTCCACCGTGCGCGTCGTGACGTTGGGGTTGTACTGCCAGATGCTGGTGAGCAGCAGCTCTCGGGGCAGGACCTGACCCCGGTGCTCGATCAGGAAGCGCAGCAGCTCCTGCTCGCGGTTGGACAGGCGCTCTTCGGAGCCCGGGTGGCGGATGACGTAGTTGTCCAGATCCACCTCGACGGTGCCGAAGCGGTAGACGCTGCGGGCGCCGCCGGCTCGACGCAGGGCCGCGGTGACGCGAGCCTCGAGCTCGCGCAGCGAGAAGGGCTTGGTGACGTAGTCGTCCGCGCCCAGCTCGAAGCCCAGCAGCTTGTCCTGCTCGCTGGTCCGCGCGGTCAGGAAGATCACCGGGCCGCGGAACTTGCGCTCGTCGCGCAGGCGCCGGCAGATCTCGAAGCCGTCCATGCCGTCGATGCCCTCGGGGCCCTCTTGCAGCATGACGTCGAGCACGGCGACGTCCGGGGGAAAGCGCTGGGCGAGGTCCAAGGCGTCGCGTCCAGATCGTGCGCCGTAGACATCGAAGCCCTGGCGCTTGAAGTAGATCTGGACCGTCTTGAGGACCTCCTCCTCGTCTTCGACGAACAGGATGCGGGCCATTCGCGCGTACCTCTAGTTGGGGGGCTCGGGCGGCTTGGTGGGGAAGTGTAGTGTAAACGTCGCGCCCGCGCCGGGAGAGGAGTCCACCTCGACCCGACCGCCGTGGGCGTCCATGATGTATTGGACGATGGTCAGGCCGATGCCGGTGCCCTTCTTGCGGCGGGCCACGGGGTCCTTGCTTCGGTAGAAGTGGCCGAAGAGCAG
>CALGIB010000618.1 GCA_937915955.1 uncultured Pseudomonadota bacterium | reverse complement strand
GCTGGGCCTGAGCTGGCCGGTGCGGATCCAGGCCGTGGGGCTGGGCGAGGTCACCCTGGCGCAGCCGCTGAGGACCGACGTGCGCGCGGACTGGCAGCCCACCCTGTACACGCTGGAGGCGCTCAGCGGGGTCGGCGTCGAGCACCTCGCCCTGAAGTTCCCGGACACCGAGTACGCCGGACACCTGAACGAACCCGGCTACAACGGCGTCTTCTTCGAGGACGGCGTGGTGGACTCCTGGGTCCGAGGGCTCAGCTTCCACAACGCCGACAGCGGCCTGCTGGTCGACGACCTCACCAAGCACATCACCGGCCAGCAGCTGAGCTTCACCGGACGCCAGGGCCACCACGGCCTGAACATCGCGCACACCCACGACGGGCTCTACACGGACCTGGTCTTCGACGCATACTTCGTGCACCACATGACCGTGGACCACCGGGCCAGCGGCAACGTCTTCAGCCGCGTGAGCGGCGAGGGGCAGCCGATCCACCTGGATCACCACCGCGACAGCCCCTTCGAGAACCTCTGGACCGCGATCCGGGGCGAGGCCGACCTGATCAACGGCGGCAGCTGGTGCGCGGGGCCTCCCTCGGGCGCGCGCTCGACCTTCTGGGGCCTCGAGGCCCCGCTGATCCCTCCCTACTGGGCGCACGTACAGACCAACATGGTGGGCCCGAGCACGGCCGATCAGGACGAGCTGAGCGAGCACGGGGCCTGGATCGAACGCATGGACGAGGTGCAGCCGCGCAACCTGCACCTGGCCCAGAGGGCCCAGCGCCTGGGCCTGAGCTACGAGGACACCGGCCTGGGCGAGGATCCCCCGGATCCAGCCGCCGATCCGACCTGCGGCTGCAAAGGCGGACCCGCGGCTGGCCTAGGTTCGGTGCTGCTGGGCCTGCTGGCCCTTCGACGTCGCCGCCACGGAGTTAGCTGAGCGCATGCTCTGGTCCCCCCCTCGCGGACAAGCCCTGGCGCTGGTCTCGCTCTACGACATCGAGAACAACGCCGTGCGCCAGCTGGCGGCCGCCGCGCGCGCCACCGGCCGTCGGGTGCTCGAGGTCTACTTCAAGGACTGGAAGAACAACCACCTGGAGGAGCCCACCGACTACGAGCTCGATCAGCTCATCGACCTTCTCCGCAAGGAAGGCACCGGCCTGGTGGGCGTCTCGCTGCGCGCCAGCGCCTACCAGCACATCGGCTCGACGGTGGCCGCCCGCCTGCGCCGCGCGGGGCTGCCCGTGGTGCTGGGCGGCTGGCACGTCACCGTCCGCGCCCAGGACATGCTCGAGCACGCGGACGCGCTCTGCGTGGGCGAGGCCGACCACAGCTTCCCCGCCTTCGTGAAGACCTGGTTCGAGAGCGACGCCGACTTCGAGGCCTGCAGAGACCTGGCCGGCATGCACTTCCTGGACCCCTCGGGCCAGCCTGTGCGCAACGGCCCGCCGCACCTCGTCGAGGACCTCGACGCCCTGCCCTGGCGGGACTACGAGAGCCCGGACAAGTGGGTGCTGTCCCGGGGCGAGAGCAGCCGCGGCGACCCCATGGCCGCCGACCCGCTCTACCAGGTCATGGCCAGCATCGGCTGCATCCAGAAGTGCAGCTTCTGCCACAACAGCTTCAGCGACGGCGCCGAGGGCAGCCGACTGCGCTTCCGAAGCGTGGACAGCGTGCTGGCCGAGATCGCCGAGCGCCGCGCGAAGAACCCCGCCATCCGTCGCTGCCGCTTCGACGACGAGATCTTCGGCCTCTCCCGGTCCTGGCTGCGAGAGTTCGCCCGCCGCTACCCGGTCGAGGTGGGCCTGCCCTTCGACATCCTCACCGAGCCCACCGTCGTGAACGACGAGTACGCCGGGCTGCTGAAGCAGGCGGGCGCGCGCATCGTGCACATGGGCATCCAATCCAACGAGCCCGTCAACGTCGAGCAGCTCGAGCGGCGGGCCTCGCGTCAGACCACCGAGCGGGCCGTGCGCCTGCTGACCGAGGCCGGGCTCTACATCCGCTACCTCTGCATGGTGGACGTGCCCGGCACGTCCGAGGCCGACCGCGAGAGCCTGTTCCGCTTCTTGCAGACCGTGCCGCGGCCCTACGACCTCTACCTCTTCAGCCTGACCTGGTTCCCCGGCAGCAAGATGGTCGAGGACCTGCTGAACAGCGGCGAGCTGCACCCGACCCAGGTCGAAGGGCAAGCCACCAAGACCTTCAGCCAATACCGCGTCGACCTGGGCTGGCCCCGACCGCCTCGGGACACCTGGTGGCTGGCGCTGATGGTGCTGCAGGCCAGCCAGACCGTGCCCCGGAGCTGGCTGAACCACGTGATGGAGAAGCGGCTCTGGGCCGACGACCCCCGCGGGCTCGTGCTCGCGGCCCACGGCGCGACGCTGGTAAAGACCGCGCGGGTGGCCCGCACCATGCTCCAGAACGGCGAGCTGACCGGCACGCTGGTGCGTCGCTGGTGGAACCCTCAGCAGCTCATCACGATGTGAGCGGCCGGGGCCCGGCCCCGACAGGGACTCAGCCTCCGAGCGCCAGCAGACCCTGCAGGACCGCGCCGGCGATGGTGACGCCCATCAGCGCGAGGCAGATACCTCCAGCGATCTCGGAGAGGGTCGAACGGGTCCGAGCGAGTTGGCGAACAGGAAGCATGTAGGCACCTCACCAAGACCTACCAGCCGGTCCATGCGCGGGTGACCGCGCGAGGCCATCGCCCGATCAGAGATCCTTGTCGCAGCTAGGCAGCGCGGTCTCCCACAGGTAGTCCTGGTCCAGGCGCAGCGGGAACCGCTGGGGGTCCTTGCCCTCGGGGTCCTTGGTGTCGTCGTCGTTGTCGAAGAGCACCCAGAGCTCCTCCCGCTTGTTGCCCTGCCGGTAGACCAGCGCCTCGGGCTTGCCCTCAAAGACCTCGGTGCAGCGCCTCACCGAGCTCACGCGGCCGTCCTCCAGGGTGGCCAGGGCGATGAAGCCGCCTACGTCCGCGCGGGTCTTGGCCGCCTCGGCCTCGTAGGACCAGAGCATCCAGAGGCGATCCTTGTCGTCCAGGTGCAGGTCGCTGATCGAGAACTCGTGGCCGCCGTGCTCGACCTTCGAGCCGGGCTCCCACAGCACCCTGCCGTCGTCCTTCAGCACGCGGGGCCAGAGCGTGGCGCCCGCGGCCGTGGCGTAGCGGCGCGTTCCCAACCAGGTCTCGCCCTCGACCAGGGCCAGGCCCTCGACGCTGACGTAGACGATCTCGGCGCCGGCCTCGGACTTCGCCGCGGCGTGCAGCGCCGGCTTGATCGAGTCGCCCTCGACGCAGCCCTTCATGGCGGCGTCGCAGGAGATCGGACGCTGGCTGGTCGTGCTCCACCAGATGATGCGCTGGCTGGCGGCGTCCCAGGCGCCGGCCTCGAGCTTGGGCCCCTTGGCGCCCTGGTCCAGGGGCGTGGGCACGGACTCGGTCAGGATCGGGCGGTCCCAGACCTCCTTGTAGAAGGCCGAGGCGAGCGCCGAGTGGTTGGCGACCAGGGGCTTGTCGCTGGCCACCCACAGCGTGTTGCCCAGCAGGACGGCGCCGCTGGGCTCGAAGCGGCCGCTGCCGTGCAGCACCTCGTAGCCCTCGGGGTGACCGGTGGAGGGGGTCTTGGCGGCCTCGGCCTCGGCGGGCACCGAGCCACAAGCCAACACCAGGTTCCAGAGCAACATCCGGGCCTCCCAGCTCGAAACCTACACGCATAGGATCCGCCCATGTGGAACACCGCCAAGACCGTCTTCCTGCTCGGCCTGCTGTCCGTGGCCTTCGTGCTCGTCGGTGATCTCTGGGGAGGCCTCGACGGCGCCGCGCTCATGCTCGTGTTCGCCGGCGCGCTGAACCTGGGCGCCTGGTTCTTCAGCGACAGCATCGTGCTGCGGACCAGCGGCGCCGAAGAGATCCCGGACGACCCGGATCTGAACTGGATCAAGGACGAGGTCGCCGAGCTGGCCCGGGCCGCAGAGATGCCCACGCCCCGGGTCTACTGGGTGCCGCGCGAGCGCAGCCCCAACGCCTTCGCCACCGGCCGCAGCCCCAGCAAGGGTGTGGTCGCGGTCACCCGGGGCCTGCTCGAGACCCTGGACCGCCGCCAGGTCCGCGCCGTGCTGGCCCACGAGCTCGGCCACATCAAGCACCGCGACACGCTGACCAGCGCCATCGCGGGCACCATGGCTGGCGCCATCACCTTCATGGCCCGGGCCATGCTGTACAGCCGCAAGAGGCATCCGCTGATGCTCGTGGTGGCCCTCGTCGCGCCCCTGTTCGCCGTGGTGCTGCGCATGGCCGTCAGCCGGAGCCGCGAGTACGAGGCCGACCGCCGCGCGGCCGCCATCACCGGCGACCCCGAGGGCCTGGCCCAGGCGCTCGAGGTCATCGCCTTCAACAGCGAGCGCCGGCCGATGCAGACCGGCAACGTCTCCACCCACTACATCTCGAGCAGCGCCTTCGGGGGCAGCATGATCGCCAGGATGTTCAGCACGCACCCGCCGATCGACGAGCGGGTCAAGCGACTGCGCGCGCTGAGCAGAGACTGAGGCACATCGCTGAGGCGAACTCAGTGCTCGACGGACGCGTGCAGGTCCAGCTTCGGCGGCTGGATGCCGGTGGACGCCTCGGGAGCTCGAGGTCGAGCCCGCCGCCGGGTGGACCAGCGCGTGGGACGCCGAGGCCCAGGTGCTCTCGCCGTGGACGGACTCGGCCGAGGCGTGGTCCGTCCGGGTCACGCCCTCGGACTGAGCGCGGCGCCCGTGACCCCTCATGGTAGAAACGCCAACATGCCGAGGTTCCTGCTCTCTCGGGGGGACGAGCACCTCCTGGACGTGTCCCTTCGCGACGGTCGCACCCTGATCGGGCGCGGAGACAACTGCGACGTCCTGGTCCCGGGCGAGGCCGTCAGCCGCACGCACTGCGTGGTCACCGGCCGAGGCGACGGCTTCGAGGTCCAGGACCGCAGCCGCCACGGCACCCTCCTCAACGGCCAGCGCCTGAGCGGCCGCCAGCCCCTGCAGGTCGGCGACCGCCTGGGCATCGGCCCCTTCACGCTCGAGCTCCGCGAGTCCCAGGACGATCAGGCCACGGCCAGCACCCGAGCCTGCGGCCGGCCCGCCCAGGAGCTGCTCACCAGCGACGCCGCCCGCCACCTCGTGCTGGTCGTCACCGAGGGCCCCGGCCAGGGTCGCCGCGTGCCCCTGACCCGACTCCGGACGCTGATCGGCGGCCTGGGCACGGACCTGGGCGACGAGGCGCTCCAGCCGCGCCACGCCGAGGTCCAGCTGGTCCGTGGACGCGCTCTGCTCAAGCCCCTGGACGGCGCGGTCTACGTGGACGCGGAGCGCGTCCAGGCCACGATGCCGGTCTACGTCAACGAGCCCATCCGCCTCGGCCAGACCCACTTCCGCCTCGAGCACGAGATCGACACCAGCGCGCCCGAGGCCACCCGCTTCGGCGAGATGGTCGGCGACAGCGAGATCATGCGCCGCACCTTCGGCGTCCTTCGCCGCATGGCCGCCCACAACGCTCCGGTGCTGCTCCTGGGCGAGTCCGGGACCGGGAAGGAGCTCGCCGCCCGGGGTCTGCACGACGGCAGCCCGCGGGCGGGGGCGCCCTTCGTCGCCGTGAACTGCGGCGCCATCGCCGAGAACCTGTTCGAGAGCGAGCTCTTCGGCCACGTCAAGGGCAGCTTCACCGGGGCCACCCAGACCCGCGAGGGGGCCTTCGAGCGGGCCAACGGCGGCACGCTGTTCCTGGACGAGGTCGGCGAGCTGCCCGAGGCCGCCCAGGCCAAGCTCCTCCGGGCGCTGGAGTCCGGCGAGATCCGAAAGGTCGGCGGCGCCACGGTCACCTACCCCGACGTGCGGGTGGTGGCGGCCACCAACCGGAACCTCCAGGACTCCATCGCCGAGGGGCGCTTCCGCTCGGACCTGTTCTTTCGCCTGGCCGTGCTCGCGGTGCGCCTGCCCCCGCTGCGCGAGCGCCCGGACGACCTCGCCACCCTGGCTCGGGCCATCGGCAAGCGGCTGGACCGCGACCTCTGGATCAGCGACGACGCCATCCGGATGCTGCAGCAGCACGACTTCCCCGGCAACGGCCGCGAGCTCCGGAACATCCTGACCCGCGCGCTGGTCCTGGGCGGCACCGTGGTCACGCCCCAGACGCTGAGCTTCAGCCCCTGGAGCTACGAGCTGCGGCCGGACACCAGCCCGGACCGGCTCGAGGACGCGGAGAAGCGCGTGCTCATCGAGGCCCTCAGCCGCGCCCGCGGGAACCGCTCCAAGGTCGCCCGAGACCTGGGCATCGCGCGCTCGACCCTTCACTACAAGCTGCAGCGGTTCGGCCTGCTCGACCGGGACGTCTAGTCCAGCCGACGACTGGGTCCCTGCAGGTTCGCCCGCGGCCCGGACGTGGTTAGGAGGGGCGCCCCGGAGGAGCCATGCGCGTCCCGATCTCCCAGCTGCGCCGGCTGGTCGACATCCCCGACCACGTCACGGTCGAAGAGCTCAAGCAGCGGATGAACAGCCGGATCAGCGAGGTCGAGCGCTTGATCCGCTTCCCCAGCCGCGAGCGCTTCGCCGGCGTGCGCGTCGCCCGCCTGGGTCGGGTCGTCGAGCAGACCCAGGACTACGCGCGCTGGACCGCCACGGTCGGCGAGAGCTCGCTGCACCTGGTCGTCGGCGTCAAGCACAGCGTGAGCTCGGGCGGCCTCTACGCCTGCGTGCTCGCCGGGGACACCGCCCCCGACGGCAGCGTGGCCGAGGCGCGGCCTGTCGACGGGCTGGCCAGCGATGGGCTGCTGCTGTCCGAGGCCAGCGCCGGCGTCGGCTCGGACGCGGGCCACCCCCTGTCGTTCGCGCCCGAGGTCGATCTCAGCGCCCAGCCCTTCGACCTGCTCGAGCTGGACGACGTGGTGCTCGAGTTCGACCTCGAGCCCAACCGCAGCGACCTCTACAACCTGCTCGGCATGGCCCGCGACGTCGCGGCCATCTATGGCACCGGCCTCAAGCCCCTGGCCATGGCCTCGACGGACTGGCCCGAGCTGCCCACCAGCGAGCTGAAGATCGAGCTCCGAAGCGAGCACTGCAAGCGCTACGCGGCGCTCGAGGTCTCGGGCGTACGGGTCGGTCCCTCGCCCCAGTGGCTGCAGAACGCCGTGCGCAAGCTGGGCATGCGGCCCATCAACAACGTCGTGGACGCCGCGAACCTGGCCATGCTCGAGCTCGGCCAGCCCATGCACACCTTCGATCGCCGTCACCTGACCACGGGCGTCATCGGCCTGCGCATGGCCGCCCCGGGCGAGACGATCACGACCCTGGACGGCGTCCAGCGCCAGCTCACCGACGAGTGCCTGCTGGTGGTCGACGGCGACCTGCCCATCGCGCTCGCGGGCGTCATGGGCGACCAGCACAGCGAGATCCGCGCGGACACCTCGGATGTGCTGATCGAGTCCGCCGCCTTCGACATGTTCACGGTCCGTCGCTGCTCGCGGCGCCTGGCCCTGAGGACCGAGTCCTCGCTGCGCTTCGAGAAGGGCCTGCCCCAGTCCGCGGCGCTCCTGGGTGTCGCGCGCCTGGCCTGGCTGCTGGCCGAGGTCGGCGGCCCCGAGCTGAAGCTCGGGCGCTTCCAGGACGCCTGGCCCAGCCCGCCCCCGGCCCGCAGCGTCGCCTTCGACCCCTCCGAGGCCCGCGCTCGACTGGGCATGGACGTGCCCGACGCGCTGATCCGTCAGCGCTTCGCCGCCCTGGGCTTGCAGGTCTCCGAGGCCGAGGTCGGCTGGATCGTCGGCGTGCCCGACTTTCGCCCGGACCTGCAGATCCAGCAGGACCTGAACGAGGAGGTCGGCCGCATCCACGGCTACGAGCACGTCATCGCGACCCTGCCCGTGGCCCCGCTGGCGCCGCCTCGCGACAACCCCGTGTTCAGCCGCGGCTTCGCGATCCGCCGCGCCCTGACCGGCCTGGGCTTCGACGAGGTCTACCTGGGCCAGTGGATCGGCCAGGAGCAGGTCGAGGCCTACTCCATCCGGCCCGAGATCCTGCTCGAGCTCAAGAACCCCCTGGTCGAGCACTACCGCTACTTCCGGCCCACCAGCCTGCCCGACCTGGTCGAGGCGGTGCGCTTGAACCGCAAGAAGCTGGACGAGGTGCGGCTGTTCGAGGTGGCCAAGCTCTACGGTCGCATCGACGGCGCGATGGTCGAGCGCCACCACCTCTCAGGCGCCGTGGCCCGAGCGGGCAAGGACGCCGGTGAGCGCTTCTACGCCGCCCGGGACGCCGCGATGACCGCGCTGGCCGCGCTGGGCCTGGACGCCGAAGTCCGCGTGGGCAAGGCGCGCCTCTGGGCCCTGCCCCACTGCTTCCACCCCGGTCGGCAGGCCCTGATCCGCGTCGCGGGCGTGGACCGCGGCTTCGTCGGCGAGCTGCACCCGCACATGGTCTCGAGCCTGGACCTGGCCGAGCCCTTCGCGGCCTTCTTCATCGATCTGGAGGGGCTGCTGGGCATCGAGCCCGCGCTGCGCCGCTTCACGCCGCCGCCCCGCTTCCCCAGCATCGAGATCCACGTCAACGTGCTGGCCGGCAGCCGCCACCTCGCCTCGACGCTGCTCGAGCAGGTCGCGAGCGTGGGCCTGTACCACCTCGTCCGGCACGGCGTCCGGGACGTCTACACGGGCCAGGGTGTGCCCGAGGGCCACAAGCGGGTCACGCTCGAGCTGGAGTTCAACCACAGCGAGCGGAGCCTGACCCAGGACGAGGTGCTCACCCAGGTGCGGCGCCTGCCGGACGCGCTGGACGGGGTCTCCGTCGAGCTCTGAGGCGGACACGAGGGGCCCAGGGCCTCCGACGGCCGCGCGTTCGAGCTATAGGGCTGCTCGCGCCGCCGCCTCTTCCTCGGCGCGGACCTCGAGGATCAGCTCCTCCTCCGCCGCGTGCCGAGCCAGGTTCGCTTCGATCAGCTCCTGCGGGTCGTAGCCGCGGTTGCGCAGCGTCTCGCGGATGACCTCCTCCATGATCACGGCCTTGTCGTCCAGGAACTGCGCGACCCGGTCCGGCGGGTACGTGGTGTGGAAGTCGAACACGATGTCCAGGCTGTGCTGAAAGCCGATCACGCAGATCGGCTGGTACCCCTGGTGGCTGCGGCGCGCGCCCCAGCCCGGCTCGATGCCGTTCTCGCGCAGCACGGCCCGCTCCTCGGGCTTACCGATGCCCAGGTCCAGTAAAGGCGCGTTGTAGCGAACGCCGAAGCGCCGGTAGAAGGCGATGTTCTTCTCGCGCGTGATGGGCATGCTCATCACGGCGTACTCGCCGCCGACGCTGCTGCAGATGAAGGTGTTCGTGATGCCCCGCTCCAGGTTGTAGATGACGGCGTGGGTCGACATCGCCTCCTGGCAGCCCAGACAGACCACCCAGTGGCCGCCGTACTTCAGCGTGTCCCGGACCCAGCGGCTGGCACCGATCTGGTTCCACTCCTCGGTCAGATCCAGCAAGTGGTGCTGCACGCGCATGCCCAGCACGCCCTGGAGCTCAGGGGTGTGGCGCCGGGACCACTCGTTGAAGAGGGCCCCATAGCTGTGCTTGAAGGTCAACAAGTGCACGCCGCCGCGTCGCTCGGGGCGCTGGTTCATCCCGACGATGATGGGGACCGCGCAGCTGTCCAAGCCGCCGGAGTACAGCACCGAGAAGTCTTTGAGGACGGCGTATTCGCCCATCGAGAGCGGCATCCCGCAACGCTACCACCTGCAGTCCGCGCGCGCCTCCAGCCGCAGCTCACAGCCCCCTTCGTAGGGATGGCTGGTCAGCGAGAGATCGATCGCGCCGTCGGCCCAGCGCAGATCCAGCCCCGTGGCCGCCGGCGCGTGACCGCCCTCGACCAGCCGGTCGGCGGCCCACAGCGAGAGCTCTCCACAGTCCTGCTCGACCAGGAGCTCGAGCTGCACGCTGTCCTCGTCGAAGGTCAGGTCCCGGGCCACCTCACCGGGCGGCAGCGGCAGCCGCGCCAGCGGTGCCTGCTCG
>CALGIB010000617.1 GCA_937915955.1 uncultured Pseudomonadota bacterium | reverse complement strand
GCCCTCAGCGCCTGAGCCAGAGCCCGGATCTGGGTGGACTTTCCGGCGCCGTCCAGGCCCTCGAAGACGATCAGCATGGTCTCCAGATCCAGCGCTCTACTCGCTGCTCTCGGCCTGTTCTGTGAGGGTCATCGCCAGACAGGCGAAGTCCCGCTGCATCTGCTCCGCGTAGCGGCGGGGGAGCTCCAGCGTGTGCTCGCTGTCGATCGTGAAACGCAGCAACGCCGGGGTGGACTGGGCGAGGCTGTGGATCGCTCCGGCGTCCAGGGCGTAGTGGGTCGGCCACGTGGTGGAGACGCTGACGGTGTACTCGGTGGCGATCGCGCGCGCCGAGGGGTCGACGCGGGCCACGTTGTACAGCGTGACCTTGGTGCCGTTGTCCGTCTTCAGGAGCAGCTCGTGGCCGGGTTGCAGCGCGCGGGGGCTGACGTTGCTCTCGTAGAGGACCATGTCCAGCCAGGCGCGGCCTTGGTCGTCGAGGGTCAGGGAGTAGCCACTGCGCTCGATGCGGCTGACCACGAGCCCATCGAACTGGTCCTTGCTCTGCTCGAGGTCGCGACAGAGCTTCGGCGAGGCCAGGGCCGCCGACAGGAAGAGGAAGCTCACTCCGTCACCTCCTGGCCGCCGACCTGGAGGCAGAGGTCGTAGGTCGACCTGTCGCAGGCGGGGTCGCTCTCGCCGCTGTCGGCCCACTCGTCGCAGCAGTACCAGCCGTCCTTGCAGTCGTCGGTCGTGACGCAGGTCGCCCCGCAGCGCTGGCCGCTGTGGTACCAGCGACAGGTCTCACCGCCCGGGCACTGCGCGTCGTTGTTGCACACCCCCGGGGGCAGGGGCTCGTTCCGAAGGCATCCCAGGAGCACCAGGGCGAGCATCAGAACCTCCCGGAGACGGTCGGGACGACGACGACGGGGCCCTTGGGAGAGGGCGCGAAGCCGACCCCCACGCCAGCCACGCTGGCACCTAGGACCACCCAGCCTGCTGTGTTCGTCGCGACGAGGGTCTTGTAGGCGCCCCAGGCCATGTTGTTGGCGTTCTGGTACTTGGCGTTCGTGCTGAGGATCATCCCCGCGCCGACGCCGGCGCCGATCGCGCTCCAGACCAGCAGCTGGACCCGGGGCTTGTAGCCGATCTCATAGGTGGCCCCGACGTCCACCGGGGGCAGGCCGCCGTAGTCGATCCTGGGGTAGGTCAAGCCGGGCGCGAGCTGGGCGGCGACGAGCGACTCCGCGGTCTTGAGGCTCTCGTCGGTCGAGGTGCCCCAGCGCACGTCCAGGGCTCGGGCCAGGTCGCTGGCCGCGACGCCGAAGCCGAGGCCCTCGACCTCGTCGCCGACGAGCTTGAAGCTGACGACGCCCGCGAGCTCCCCTGTGCCGGCGACGATCGGGCCGCCGCTGTTGCCGGGGTTGATCGAGGCGTCGGTCTGCACCAGCGTCCAGCCTTCGGCCTCGCGGTAGGCCGACACGATGCCCTTGGCGACGCTGTGGGAGAGCTGGGAGCCGCCGGGGGAGCCGACCACCAGCACGTCCTCGCCGACGTCCGCCATGCTGGTCCGGAGCGGCATGCAGGCGTACTCGGCGTCGCCTTCGATGCGAAGGAGGGCGACGTCGGCCTCGGCGGAGCTGCGCACGACGATCGCCGCCACCGGGTCCTGGTCCTTGAGCGCCACGGTCACGGGTCCGCCCCGGGCGACCAGGTGGGCCGCCGTGATCACGAAGCCGTCGGCGGTCACGACCACGCCGGTCCCCTCGCCGTCGCCCGCGCGAATGTGCACGGTGCGCGCGATGGCCCACTTCACGTCGCCCGCTCGTGGAGCGTCTGGGCAGGAAGCCAGCGACGGCAGCTCTCCGGCCCAAGAGGCCGCGATCAACATCCAGGCTCCCATCCGCCGGATCCTCCAAGTGGCCGGAAGTATGGCACGACCGACTTGGCCTACGGCGGCGTAGCGGCTACCTCGGGCCGCGATGCAGCCACTCTTCATCCTGGCCCCGATGATGGACCGTACGGACCGGCACTTCCGGTACCTGCTGCGGTGCATCTCCAGGCGCGCGCTGCTCACGACCGAGATGGTCACCTCGCACGCGCTGCTCCGAGGCCATGACCGGGGCCGGCTCCTGGGCTTCGACCCGCTCGAGCACCCGGTCAGCCTGCAGCTCGGCGGGGACCGGCCCGCCGAGCTGGCGGCCTGTGCGGTCCTGGCTCGGGACGAGGGCTACGACGAGGTGGACCTGAACGTGGGCTGCCCGAGCGAGCGGGTGCAGTCGGGCAACTTCGGGGTGTGCCTGATGGGCGAGCCCGAGCGCGTGCGGGACTGCGTGCTGGCGATGAAGCAGGCCAGCGGTCTGCCCGTCACGGTCAAGCACCGCATCGGCTTCGACGACCGCGACAGCTACGAGGAGATGCTGCGCTTCGTCGACGTGGTGGCCGAGGCCGCACCCGCGCGCTTCGCGGTGCACGCCCGCAAGGCCTGGCTCAAGGGGCTGTCACCCAAGGAGAACCGCAGCGTGCCGCCGCTGCGCTACGAGGAGGTCTACCGCCTCAAGCGCGAGCGCCCCGGGCTGAACATCGCCCTCAACGGCGGCATCGCCAGCCTGGACGAGGGCGCGGCGCACCTGGAGCAGGTCGACGCCGTGATGATCGGGCGGGCGGTGTACGACGACCCGATGCTGTTCTCGACGCTCGACAGCCGCTTCCACGCCCAGCCGGATGCCGGGCTGGACCGCTTCGCGCTGGTGCGGCGCATGGCGGACTACGCCGAGGGGCGCCTGGTCGAGGGCGAGCGGCTGCGGCACGTCGCCCGGCACTTGCTGGGGCTGTTCAGCGGCGTGCCCGGAGCCCGAGCCTGGCGGCGGCACCTCTCCGAGGTCTGCTTCCGGGACGGCGCGGGGCCCGAGACGCTGCTCGAGGGGCTGATGCTGCTCAGGCCTTGAGGCCCAGCACGTCCTGCATGTCGTAGAGGCCTGGGGGCTGGCCCGGGACCCAGCGCGCCGCCCGGATGGCTCCCGTCGCGAAGGCCTGGCGACTGGTGGCCAGGTGGCCCAGCGTCAGCCGCTCGCCGGGCCCGGCCAGGTAGACCGTGTGCTCGCCGGCGACGTCCCCGCCTCGCACGGCGTGGAAGCCGATCTCGGCCTGGGTGCGCGGACCGACCTCGCCCTCTCGACCGTGCCGCGCGCGTTCATCCAGGTCCACACATCGCGCCTCGGCGATGACCCGGCCCAGCGACAGCGCGGTCCCGCTGGGGGCGTCGCGCTTGCGCGCGTGGTGCATCTCGACGATCTCGACGTGGTAGTCCGAGAGCACCGAGGCGGCCTGGGCGGCCAGGCCGAACAGCAGGGTCACGCCGGTGCTGTAGTTGCTCGCGAAGACCACGGGGGCCCTCGCCGAGTAGGCCTGGAGCAGGGCGAGGGTGGCCGGGCCCAGGCCCGTGGTGCCGACGACCAGGGCCTGCCCGTCGAGCACCCCCAGCAGCGCGTGCGTCCCTTGGGGCAGGGAGAAGTCGATCACGACGTCGGTGGCGGCCAGCGGCTCGGGGCCCAGCGGCGCGCTGTGCTCGCCCTGACCCGAGAGCTCCAGATCGGGGGCCTGTTCGACGAGATCGACCAGCACGCGGCCCATCCGGCCGGCGGCGCCGTTCACCGCGACCCGCATCAGCGAAGGCCCTCGATCAGCTCGGGGGGTGGCGCGGTGCCCGCGGCCAGGGGCAAGCGGACCTCGTCGGTGCAGAGCCCCATGGCGGCCATGGCGGCCTTGGCCGGCACGGGGTTGCTGTCGCTGAAGAGCCAGTGCACCAGGGGCATCAGGCGATGGTGCAGCTCTCGAGCTCGAGGCATGTCGCCCTCGAGCGCGGCCTGGGCCAGCTCGGAGGACATGGCGGGCGCGAGGTTGCTGACGACGCTGATGACGCCCTTTCCACCCACGCAGATCAGCGGCATGTAGGTGAAGTCGTCACCGCTGAGCACGTCGACGCCGGTCCGCTCGACCAGGTCCGAGCCGAAGCCCACATCCCCGGTGGCTTCCTTGCAGGCGATGACACCGTCCAGGTTGCAGAGGCTGGCGAGCAGGTCCACCGAGACCCGCTGACCGGTGCGCCCGGGCACGTGGTAAAGCACCAGCGGCAGGCCGGTCGAGGCCACCGCCCGCACGTGGGCGTGGTGTCCGGCGGGGTTGGGCTTGTTGTAGTAGGGCAGCACCAGCAGGCCGGCGTCCGCCCCCAGGGCCTTGGCCTTGCGCGCGTTGTCCACGCTGCTGGCGGTGTCGTTCGTGCCGACGCCAGCCGTCACGAAGGCCTTGCCGTCGGCCTCCTGCACGGCGATGCGGATGCAGGTGGCCCACTCGGGCTCGGTCAGCGTCGGCGTCTCGCCGGTGGTGCCGCAGGGGACCAGGCCCTGGACGCCGCCGTAGAGCTGGCGACGGGCCAGCGCCCGGTAGGTGTCGGTGTCGAGCTCGCCCTTGGAGAAGGGCGTGATCAGTGCGGTGTGGACGCCGTGCATGTCTGCCTCATCTGGGCGAGACACGTAGCGCCTTAGAACTCCGCAGTCAGCAGCAGTCGACCGCCGAAGGTCGTCTTGTCGAAGTCACCGCCCAGCGTCTCGTGCTCGTAGCCGGAGTAGTAGGGCCCGGGGACGAAGACGCCGCCGGTGCCCTTGGCGCTGAAGTGCTCGAAGGGGGAGTAGGTGACCGACAGGTCGTACTCCATGCCGTAGCCGCGCACGTCCGCCTGCTCGTCGGGCACCTGCAGGGCGCGGGCGAAGACGCCGGCGATGTCGGCGGAGAGGTCCGGACGCAGCTGGTAGCCGACCATCGGGCGGGCGTAGAGCGCGTTGGACAGGCCGTCTCCGGTGCGCACCGCGTCGAAGTCCCGGCCGCCGTTGGCCTCGTTGACGACGCCGGGGGCCAGGATGGGCATGGGCTCCTCGAACATCATCAGCGCGACGTTGTGGTCCCGGTCGAAGGTGTAGGTGCGCAGCACCGAGTCCGTCGGGTCCGTGTCGCCGGTGGCGAGGCCGGCCTGGACGCCGCCGTAGATCTTGTCGATGGCGACGTTGGCGTCCAGCACCGCGCCGACGGCGATGATGCTGATGTCGTTGACGCCCGTGTCGAGGTCGCCGCGACCGAAGACGCCGTTGACCTCGGCCTGGAGCTCGGCGGGGCCCAGCTCGATCTTCGCGAACAGGTCGCCGGTGTAGGCGTGGAAGCCGGGGTTGAGGTTGAACCGGTAGCGGTTGTAGAGGCCCACCGCCATCGTCTCGGTCTGCCAGGCGACGGCCAGATCGAGGGCGTGCATGCCGTCCTCGGCCTCGTCGAAGCGCTCGAGCATGCCCTCGTACATGAGCTCGTAGGCGCCCATGACGTAGACGGGGCCGACGCGCGAGGTGAACTCGAGGCGGTCACCGGTGTCGCCGTACTCCTGCAGCACGTCGTTGCCGTCGTTGAGCCACATGCCAGTGCCCCAGTCCAGGGGCATGCGGCCGAAGCGCAGGCGACCGGCGGGCGTGTAGACGTCGGCGTAGACGCGCGTCAGCGACAGGTTCCGCAGGTAGCTGCTGCCGTCGTCGGCGTCCGCGCTGGGCTGCACGCCGTCGGCCCAGGCCATGGCGATGGCCTCGCCCGTGACGGGGTCCACGTAGGTGTTGATCGAGTCGCCCCAGGTCTGCAGCGGCAGGAAGTCGAGCTGCGCGTAGACGCTCACCTTGCTGCTGACGTGGATGCCCGGCTGCAGCCGGAAGCGGTGATCGATGTAGCTGGTTCGATCCAGCGCGTTGGGGTTCACGTTGCTCAACGAGAGGTTGTCGTAGAGCAGTCCGCGAGCCCGATAGTGACCATGCAGCTCGAGTTCGGCGGCCTGGGCGGCGCCGGTGGTCAGCAACAACGAGATGAGCACGATCTTGGCGTCTCCGGCGCGGCAGCGAGGCTTATCCCAGGGGTGGGGCCCTCACAAGCGCGTGTTCAGGGGCACGCCTATTCGCCTGGGCGCCGTAAAGTGTTGCTGAAACAGCGGGTCGCTAGAACATTCGCTGGGCGCGGGCCATGTCCATCGGGCCGCCCTTGACGGGCTCCCAGTAGCTGTCGAGGTCCGGATCGGGCTGGGGGGTGTGGATCAGGCGGTGCCGGATGAGCTTGAGGCCCAGGGCCACCGGCAGCACCGCGAGCCAGTAGACCAGCGCCATGAGCAGCCAGTTCTGGGCCGAGATGAGCTTGTGGGCGAGGCGCTTCCAGGCGCGCCAGATGCCCTTCATCAGCGTGAGCACGCCTAGAAGACCGTGTAGATGAAGGGCAGCACTGGGCTGGCCTCGGCCCAGAGGATGAAGGC
>CALGIB010000616.1 GCA_937915955.1 uncultured Pseudomonadota bacterium | reverse complement strand
CTCTGGATGAGCCAGACGCTGCTGGGGGTCGCGCGGGGCGAGGCCGAGGCCCCGATGGCGGGCCCCGCCTTCAGCGCGACGAGCTACGGCCAGCCGCAGCTGGCCGTGGTCCTGGCCGGCAGCAAGCAGATCCGCGATCTGCGCACCGGCGAGGACCGGCGCTACGACCTGTTCGAGGACCCGGGGGAGACCCTGGCGCTGCCTCCGGACCCGCACCTGAGCGGCCTCCTCGACGCGCACGGGCTGCTGGTCCCCGTGCACCCCGCCCTCCCGCGGGAGCGGAACCATGCCGAGCGCCTGCAGCTGGAGGCGCTGGGCTACATTGAGTGAGGCCGCGCCCAGCTAGAGGTAGGGGCCCTCGTCGTGGTCGATCTCGTCACCGAGGCTGGCGGCCGCAGGCAGCTTCGCGATGGCCTCGCGCAGCAGATGCACGTGCTCGATCTCCTCGTCACGGAGCTCGGCGAACAGGCTGCGCACGTCCGGGTCGGTGATGGTCGGCAGGGCGTCCTCATAGAAGTACCGGGCCTTCTCCTCGGCCGCGAGGGCGACCTGGAAGGCCTCCAGCGTGGACATGGACGAGCGCACGGAGCCGAGCTCGGGGGCCTCGACGTCGAAGAGGTCGTCGAGCTTGACCCGGCGGGGGGTGTCGCCGAAGAGCTCCTTGCGGCGGGCGGAGAGCTCCTGGCCGTGCTTGGCCTCGTTGTCGGCCATCGACAGGAAGAACGAGCCCGGATCGAAGCCGCCGGTCACGCCGAACTGGTTGGCGAAGGTGACGTACCGCTGGTGCGCCTCGACCTCCATCAGGGTCGCGAGATCGAGGGCGTCGAGCAGGCTGAGCTTGGACAGCTCGAGGCGGGTGGTCATGGGCAGCTCCCAGGCGATGAGGGGGAAACCATATCCTGGGGAGGGGGGCCGAGATTCGTCGCGGAGCTGACCTGGGGCCGGGTTTGCGTCGGGCTCGGGCCGCGGCCCGGCCGGCGCGGGATCCGGCCCCGGACTCGGGCTCAGGTGTCGTCGTCGTCGTCGTCGTCGTCGTCGCGTCGGCCTTCGGCTCCCTCCGAGCCTTCGTGCTCGCCCTCTCCTCCGAGGGTCGCGTCCAGGCCGGCCACCAGCTGACGGCGCTCGGCCTCGGTCAGCCTCGCCTCGGGGTGCAGCAGGAGGTAGTCGCGGGGCGGCATCTCGCCCTCGGCCAGCTCCTCGCCCGCCTCGTGGGCCTCCTCCTGGGGGCGGTCCATCTCGGAGAGGTTCAGCGCCGAGCGAGCCTCGTCGACGTGGTCGGCCAGGTACCAGGACACCGGCGCGATGTGGCCGTACCAGGGCACGTCGACCTCGTTGCTGTGGCAGTCGAAGCAGGCTCGGCGGGCCAGGGCCTCGGTCTCGGGGCTGTCCCAGACGGCGGCCTGGGTCACCGGAGGGTTCTCGACGCGGTAGGGGACGAGCTGGATGAGCAGGATCAGCCCAGCCAGGACGGCCAGGGCGCTACGTAGTGTGGGTCGCGGCACGTTGCCTCCATGGTGTGCCTACAAGGTGGTCCCCTCATGCCCGCGAGCCCATGCGTCACATGACAGCACCCGGCCAGAACGCCGTGGCGGCCGCGCTCTTCGGCCTGGTCGCGCTCTTCGTCGGGGCCGATCTGGTGGCGGATGCCGCATCCGGTGCGGAGCTCTTGCACTTGGGGACCGAGGGCCTCGGGACCGTGATCGCGCTGATCGGCGCGGGCCTCTTCTACCGTCACCACCGGCTCGAGCGGCGGGAAGCGCAGGCCTGGCGCGAGCAGGCCGAGGAGCTGCTGGCCGGCGTCGGCCGAGCCGTGGAGCTGCAGTTCGAGGCCTGGGAGCTGTCCGGCGCCGAGCGCGAGGTGGCGATGCTCCTGCTCAAGGGCCTGTCGTTCAAGGAGGTCGCGGCGGTGCGGGACACCTCCGAGCGCACCGCCCGCGAGCAGGCCCGAGCGGTCTACAGGAAGGCCGGCGTCGCGGGCCGCGCGGAGCTCTCGGCCTGGTTCATCGAAGACCTGCTGCCGCCCTCGGGCTGATCAGCCCAGGGTCCAGACCGGCACGGGCTCGGCGATGCCCTTCAGCGCGTGCAGGCCCGCCGGGGCCAGCTCGGGGCAGTGCCGGGAGACGGCCTCGGAGAACACCGCGGGGGTGGCGAGCGGCTTGCACAGGCCCTCGAGTCGGCTCGTCACGTTCACGGCGGGGCCCATGACCGTGAAGTCCAGGCGCTCCGGGGTGCCGACGTTGCCTTGGACGACCTCGCCGATGTGGGCGCCGAAGCCGACGCCGAGGGGGAGCCGCAGCTCCAGCGCGAGGGCCGCGACCCGCTCCAGCGAGCCTCGAGCGGTCTCGACCAGTCCCCGGGCCACCTGCTCGGGGCGCCCCTGCACGGGAAACACCAGCAACAGCGCGTCGCCGATGAACTTCAGGATCTCGCCGCCGTGGGGTCGGGCCTCGTCCTCGACGATCTCGAAGATCTGGTTGACCACCTCAACCACCCGCTCGGCGCCGAGTCGCTCGGACATCGCGGTGAAGCCGCGGACGTCGCAGAAGACGATGCCGGCCTCGAGGTGCCGAATGCTGCCCCGCTGGATCTCGCCGGCGAGCACGCGCGGCCCCGAGTCGGGGCCGATGTAGACCTGGGCCATGCGCAGGGCCTGTGAGGTCCTGTAGGCCCCGTAGATCGCCAGGGCGAGCAGCCCCTCGATGGAGCGGAGGCGCTGACCCACGTCGCTGGGCATGGGCTGGCGGCTGCAGATGCTCAGGGGCTGGCGCAGGCCCGAGGGCATCAGCAGGCCGACCGCGCAGTAGTCGACGAAGCCCCGCTCGGCGAGGCTCGTGAGGCTGGAGAAGCCGCCGTCCGTCTGGCCCAGGTCCAGGCGCAGCCAGGGCTCGTCGTGCAGCACCACGCGCTCGAAGGGGGTGCCCACCACGCCCGGCAGCTGCAGGGCGTCGAGCTGGGCGTGGGTCATCGACTCGCTGTCGGAGGTGCCGGCGTCCCGGGACCAGTTCAGGAGCAGCAGGCCCAGCGTGGGGTGGCGAAAGCCCAGGTTGCGGGCCATCGGGAGCTGGATCCGGTCGGCCTGGATGCCGGCCAGCTCGAGGGCCTGGTGCAGGCCCTCCATCAGCGGGAGGAAGCCAGGGGGCTCGGCGTCGCGGCCGAGGGCTCGTGTGAGGTCCGAGGCGATGCGGGGGTGGTCCACCGGTGGCTCCTGCCGTTGCTCGGGCTGTATCGTCCGGCACCCCGGAGATCAGGTGTCCAGAGCCCTCGGGGATCGAGGAGAGCCTGGACCGCTGCGCGGCTTTCAGCCCAGCCTGGCTGGGAGGCGGTCGCTGACCTGGCGCTGGCCCTCCTCGAGCGGCACGGGGTTGGCGCCGAGCTCGGTCAGGTGTGCTAGACTAGGGCATGTCACGCGCCTCGCTGCCTCTGCTTTCGGCCTGTCTGCTCCTGAGCTTCGGCTGCCGCGAGCAGGTCTCCTTCGACACCCCCATCGAGCCGGACCACCCCTGGGAGAGGGCCGAGCCCAGCCCTGACTGGGCCGAGCGCTTCGACGCGGCGCAGGCCTACCACGCCGAGGTCGGCGGCAAGTCCATGCTGGTCATCCAGGGCGACAAGCTGGTCTACGAGGTCTACGCAAACGGCAACGACGACTCGACCCCCGGGCCGCTGTGGAGCGGCACTAAGACCTTCGCCTGCGCGATGGCGCAGAAGGGCATCGAGCAGGGGCTGCTCACGCTGGACGAGGCGGTCGGCGACACGCTGGACCTGCGGGCCGAGCAGCGGACCATGACCGTGCGCAACCTCCTGCAGTTCACCAGCGGGGTGAAGGACGACTACTGGAAGCTCAGCGTGGACAGCTGGTACGCGGCCTCGGACCAGCGGACCGAGGACAAGTACGCCTACGCCCTTGCCCAGCCCCAGGAGCACCCGCCGGGCGAGGTCTTCCTGTACTCGCCGGTGCACCACCTCATCTTCGGCGCGCTGATGGACGCCAAGCTCGAGCAGGAGACGCTGGCCTGGCTCGAGGAGACGGTGCTGGATCCCATCGGCTTCCGCTACGCGGGCTGGCAGCGCGACCCCTCGGGCAACCTGCTGATCCACCTGGGGGCCTGGACCACCGCGGCGGAGTGGGCGCGCTTCGGCGTGCTGCTGCGCGACGACGGGCTGTGGGAGGGCGAGCAGGTGCTGCCCGCGGGGACGCTGGATGCCTGCCGGCAGGGCAGCGAGCCGAACCCGGCCTACGGGCTGAGCGCCTGGCTGAACCAGGACATCCCGGACGACCTGGAGCTAAACCTGGGCGTAGAGCTCGAGCCGGACGGGCCCATCTTCCACGCCGAGGGGCACACCGACATGCTGGTGGCGGCGGGGGCCTCGGGCCAGCGCGTCTACGTGCTCCCCTCCGAGGACATGGTCGTGGTGCTGCTCAGCGACAGCCGCGACTTCGCCGACCCGCAGTTCCTGGAGAAGCTGCTGCCCGAGTGAGGAGACCGGCATGAGCTCCCGCCGATGGTTCGGGAGGCCCGCGGTCAGCGGCCCGAGGACGAGGCTGGAGCCGTCTGAGCCGGATATCGGGACGCCTCATCGGAGGTGCTCATGTTCAGCCTGCTCCTGGCCTGCATCGGTGGAGACGGACCCCTCGGCCAGGGAGACCAGGGCCCGGGGGACGGCAGCGACGACCCGGTGCTGGACCCGGACCTGCCCGTGGTCGTCTACGTCAGCCGCGACGTCGAGGGCCGGTCCTGGCCCGACGACTTCGACGACGAGGCCGAGGTCTGCCCGTCGGGCTCCACCTGGCTGGGGGGCGTGGGCTACAGCGCGGCTTGCCTGAGCGAGGGCATCCTGGGCGCGGTCTACCCCCTCTCGAGCACGTCGCGCGAGACCTACCCCGAGGACGTCGACCACGAGTCCGAGGTCTGTCCGGCCGGCTGGGACCACGCGGGCGGCAACGGCTGGAGCGCGGTCTGCACCCGCTCCGAGGCCTGGACCACCTGGGAGATCTTCTACGACGAGCAGGGACGCTCGCCCGACGACCACGACCTCGACGTCTGCGCGGGCGAGGGCCTGGGCTACGGCTACTAC
>CALGIB010000615.1 GCA_937915955.1 uncultured Pseudomonadota bacterium | reverse complement strand
GCGGACTCAACAAATTAGGGGCGACCTGGCCCGAGGGAGGGGGTGGGGGAGGGGTGCCCGGGCTACTGCTGGGGCTGAAAGGTACGCAGATAGGCGATCAGCGCGGTGACGTCGTCGTCGGAGAGCTGGGGGAAGGGGGCCATCGGCGTCCCGGGCTTGCCGGTCTTGATGATCTTCTTGAGCTCCTTGTTCTCCTTGCCGTCCCAGAACGCCGGCGCGGTGAAGTCGGTGGGCTTGGGATCCAGCGCCATCGCCGCGGGGCCCTTTCCGTCGGCGTCCACGCCGTGACAGGCCATGCAGTTCGCGGTGTAGAGCGACTTGCCCTCGGCGGCGAAGGCGGGAGAGGACACGGCAAGGCCGAGCATGAGGAAGGGGAGCGCTCGCTTCATCTGGCCTCCAGGGCGGTCAGTGTACCGGCCGCTTGGACGCGGACCGACGGGCATCATTCGGGCTTGGGTGTGCTCGGGAGCTCGGGAGGTCCCGGTCGAGGCCGCAAGTCGGTCGGCTCGAAGGCCTCGTCGTCGGCTCCTTCGGTGTCGTCGACAGCTTTGGGCTTGTGCGAGGAGGGCTTGTCGGTGCCGTCCTCGAGGCGCTCCATGTAGAGCAGCACCCGGCGGGCGTCGTGCTTGTCGAACTCGGCGCGGAAGGCGGGCATGTCGCCCTGCCCGTCCAAGACCAGGAAGATGAGCCGGTCCCTGTCCGCGACATAGTCGAGCCGGCCGCGCAGGTCGGGCACGCCGCCGACCAGCGCCACGGCGGCGGGGCCGTCGCCGGACAGGTCGTCGCCGTGACATTGCCAGCAGGAGCGGTCGTAGACCTCTCGCCCCTTGACGTGTTCCTCGGGCCGCTTGGACGGGACGCCGGCGAGCGCGATGGTCAGCAGCATGTGCATGCCTGCAACCTACCCAGCGATGCGCCCGTAGGCGATGCTCAAATGAAGGCAAGAAAAAACCCCCGAGAGCGAACTCTCGGGGGTTCAAGATGGCGGAGTCGACGGGACTCGAACCCGCGGCCTCCGGCGTGACAGGCCGGCGTTATAACCAACTTAACTACGACTCCAGAACCAAACGAGCAGCTGGGAGTAGGCGGAACAGGGCTCGAACCTGTGACCCGCAGCTTGTAAGGCTGCTGCTCTCCCGACTGAGCTACCCGCCCAAAGAACGACGCTCCCTGCGGAGCCCCAGCCATATAAGCAGCACCGATCCGAGCGTCAACACCCCGCACGCAAGGAGGATCTCCTTACGCCGGGGTGCCGAGTCACGAACGTCCGGGATGCCCTACTGGACGGCGTCCTTGAGCGCCTTGCCGGTCTTGAAGCGAACGGACTTGGACGCGGGGATCGCGATGACTTCCTTGGTCTGGGGGTTGCGGCCCTGGCGGGCGGCGCGCTCGCTGAGCTGGAACGTGCCGAAGCCGACCAGCGTGACCTTGTCACCCTCGGCCAGAGCGGCCTTGATGCCGTCGGTCAGGGCGTTCAGGGCCTTCTCGGCCTGGGTCTTGGTGATTCCGGCGGCGCCGGCGATGTTGTTGACGAGGTCAGCCTTGGTCGTGGTGGCCATATGGGGACTCCTTCAGGAGGTCTGGGGGTGAGATGGCTCTGGAGCCTGCGGCTCGAGGTCCGGGTACGAGAGCCGCCCCGCGAGGGGAGGCCATACTCGAGCTAGATGACGTCCCGCAGGGCTCGGCCCGCCTTGAAGCGGACCCCCTTGGACGCCGGAATCGTGATGCTCTGCTTCGTGCGCGGGTTGGTCCCGACGCGCTCGGAGCGCTCCGAGACCAGGAAGGTGCCGAAACCGACCAAGGTGACCTTGTCGCCTCGAGAGAGGGCCGCGGCGATCGCCGACACGGTGCCCTCGATCGCGGCCTCGGCCTGGGCCCTGGTGATGCCCGCCGTGCGAGCCATCTTCGTGACGAGGTCTGCCTTGGTGACGCTGGCCATAGTTGGATTCTCCCTTCAACCCTACGCTTTCGAGCAGGAGCGCGCTTCTGGGATACCAACGGCCTCAGATCCTGTCAACCGCCTTGAGTCGACTTTTTTCGCTGTAGATCCTCTTTGAAGGCGGGTTTACCGGGAATCAGCTGGCCCCTCGCCCAACAGTGATCGAGTGAGAGATACCTAAGTCCCCTGAATTAGAGGACTTATCGATTCAGCCCGGGCGGGAGCGCGGCTCTCGGAGGCCTGGAACAAGTCCTCGGGATTCGTGATGGCCAAGGCCTCGACGAGGACCTGGTCCATGTGCTCGACGGGCACGATCTCGAGCTTGTCGAGCACCATGCGGGGGATGTCCTGCAGGTCGGGCTCGTTGTCCTTGGGGATCAAGACCCTGCGGACGCCGGCCCGGTGGGCGGCGAGCAGCTTCTCCTTGAGGCCGCCGATGGGGCGCACCCGACCTCGCAGCGTGATCTCGCCGGTCATGGCGATGTCCCGTCGGACCGCGATGCCGGTCACCGCGCTCACCACCGCGGTGGCGATGGTGATGCCGGCGCTGGGGCCGTCCACGCCCCACAGCTCGGGCACGTGCACGTGCAGGTCGAGCTCGGCGTAGAAGTCCGGTGGCAGGCCCAGGTTCGAGGCGCGGCTGCGGCTGTAGGTGATGGCCGCCTGGCTGGACTCCTGGAAGACGCTGCCGAGCTGGCCGGTCAGGGTCGTCTTGCCGGTGCCTCGGACCGACACCGCCTCGATCGGAACCATCACGCCGCCGGCGGCGGTCCAGGCCAGGCCCTGAACGAAGCCCACCTCGTCGGCGTCGCTGATCTTGCCGTAGCGGAAGCGCGGCGCGCCGAGCAGCTTCTCGAGGTTGGCGCTGGTCACCTTGACCCGGGTGTCGTGTCCTCGGCGGACGACCCGCTTGGCGACCTTCCGGCAGACCGAGGCGAGCTCGCGCTCGAGGTTCCGGACGCCAGCTTCCTTGGTGTAGCGGCGGATGATCTGGGTGACCGCTTGCTGCGTGATCACCAGGTTCTGCTCGCTGATGCCGTGGTTCTCGAGCTGCTTGGGGAGCAGGTAGCGCCGGGCGATCGAGAGCTTCTCCTGCTCGGTGTAGCCAGCCAGCCGGATGATCTCGAGCCGGTCCTGGAGCGGGGCCGGGATGCCGTGCAGGCTGTTGGCCGTGCAGATGAACATGACCTTGGAGAGGTCGTAGTCCAGGTCCAGGTAGTGGTCGTTGAAGGTGCCGTTCTGTTCGGGATCCAGGACCTCGAGCAGGGCCGCCGTGGGGTCGCCCCGGAAGTCGCTCGACATCTTGTCGACCTCGTCCAGGAGGAAGACCGGGTTGTTGGTCCCTGCCTTCTTCACGGCCTGCACGATCTTGCCAGGCATGGCGCCGATGTAGGTGCGGCGGTGGCCGCGAATCTCGGCCTCGTCACGGACGCCGCCCAGCGCCATGCGGACGAAGCTTCGGCCGGTGGCCCGAGCCACCGAGCGGGCCAGCGAGGTCTTGCCGACGCCGGGCGGGCCGACCAGGCAGAGGATGGGCCCCTTCAGGCTGTCCACGAGCGAGGCGACCGCGAGGTATTCCAGCACGCGCTCCTTGATCTTGCGGAGGCCGAAGTGGTCCTCGTCCAGGACGTGGGCGGCGTGCACGATGTCCAGCTGGTCCTCGGTGTACTCGTGCCACGGCAGGCCGAGCACGACGTCGAGGTAGGTCCGGACCACGTTGGCCTCGGCCGACATCGGGCTCATCAGCTTGAGCTTGCGCAGCTCCTTGATGAGGCGGCCGCGGGCTTCTTCGGAGAGG
>CALGIB010000614.1 GCA_937915955.1 uncultured Pseudomonadota bacterium | reverse complement strand
CGTCGTAGCCGCGCTCTCCGAGCAGCTGCGGGATGGTGAACGTGCGACCCACCACCTTGTTGACCTCGAAGCGCACACCCAGGCGGCGCAGCGCGTCGATCTCGCGGTCGATGGTCTCGCGCGGCAGGCGGAAGGAGGGGATGCCATAGCGCAGCACGCCGCCGACGACGTGGAGGGCCTCGAAGACCGTGACCTCGACCCCGCCCCGGGCCAGATCGCCGGCGCAGGCCAGGCCGGCGGGACCCGAGCCGACCACGGCCACGCGCTCGCCGGTGTGCTCCACGGGCTCGCCGACGGGGGTGGCCGCGTGGTCACCGACGTAGCGCTCCAGCCGGCCGATCGCGACGGGCTCCATCTTCTTGACGAGGATGCACTGGGCCTCGCACTGGCTCTCCTGGGGACACACGCGTCCGCAGACCGAGGGGAAGAGGTTGGAGCGCTGGATGGTGGCCAGGGCCCCGTCCAGATCGCGAACCAGGAGCTGGCGGATGAAGCCGGGGATGTCGATGCCGACCGGGCAGCCGGCCACGCAGGTCGGCTGCTTGCACTGGATGCAGCGCTCGGCCTCGGCCAGCGCGTCGACCTGGGAGTAGCCCAGGTTGACCTCCTCGAAGTTGCGGGAGCGCTCCTCGGCGGGCCGCTCGGGCATGGCGTGGGCCGTGGGCCTCAGCTGGCGGAACTTCTTGTAGTTGCGCTTGCCGTCGACCAGCAGCGTCTTCTCGAGGTTGCAGACGTGGGCGTAGTCCTGGGAGGCGCGGGACTCCAGCGACTTGAAGCGGCGCTGGCGGCCCAGCAGCTCGGGGAAGTCGACCTGGTGCGCGTCGAAGTCCGGCCCGTCCACGCACGCGAAGCGGATCTGGCCATCCACGGTGACGCGGCAGGAGCCGCACATGCCCGTCCCGTCCACCATGATGGCGTTCAAGCTCACCACCGTCGGCACGGCGTGGGGGCGGGTGACCTCGGCGCAGGCGCGCATCATCGGCAGCGGCCCCACAGCCACCACAAGGTCCAGGGTGCGTCGCCCGAGGACCTGGTCCAGGGCGACGGTGACGAAGCCCGCCTGGCCCGCGCTGCCGTCGTCGGTGCAGAGGATCAGCTCGTCGCAGAGGGGAGCGAAGCGCTCGGTCCAGAAGACGTGCTCGGCAGAGCGAAAGCCCAGGACGCCGGTGACCCGGCAGCCGGCCTCCTTGTAGGCCCGCAGCTGGGGAAAGATGGGCGCCACGCCCAGGCCGCCGCCGACCAGACAGACGTCCAGCCCGGGCTCGATGTGGCTGGGGATGCCCAGGGGACCGACGAAGTCCCGGAACCAGGCACCCTCGGCGTACTGCTCGGCCATCGCCTGGGTGGTGCGACCCACGACCTGCACCACCAGCGTGATGGTCCCCCGCCGCCGGTCGAAGTCGGCGATGGTCAGAGGGATGCGCTCGCCGCCCTCGTCCAGCCGCAGCATGATGAACTGGCCGGGCTGGGCCGCCTTGGCGACGTCCGGGGCGAACACCTCCCAGAGGAAGGTGGCGTCGGAGAGGCGCTGGGCGCGGAGGACCTGATACATGCGCACCTGCGCTGGTGGAGGGCGTCTTCACCTATGTGTCAGCCCTGAGCCCGACCAGCGGCCCAGGTCAGGGCCTCGCCGAATCCCTGAGAACGAGGGTCAGGTCCGGGTCGTGTCCTCGGCCACCTTGCCGTCGACCAGCCGCACGTTCCGGCGAGCGTGCGCCATCACCAGCGGGTCGTGGGTCGAGAACAGGAAGGTGACGCCTCGGTCCTGATTCAGCCGGCCCATCAGGTCCAGCAGGTTCTCGGACGAGGCGCTGTCCAGGTTCGCGGTCGGCTCGTCAGCCAGCACGATGGCGGGGTTGCTGGCGATGGCCCGCGCGATGGCCACGCGCTGCTGCTGACCGCCGGAGAGCTCGTCGGGGCGCCGATGCTCCATGCCCGCGAGGCCCAGGTCGGCCAGGAGCTTCATCACGATGTCCCGGCGCTCGGGCTCGGGCACGCCCTGCAGCGAGAGCACCGACTCGGCGTTCTCGAAGGCGGTCAGCACCGGCAGCAGGTTGTAGGCCTGAAAGACGAAGCCGATCCGGTCCCGGCGCAGGTGGGACAGCTGCTTGCGGGACATGCTCGAGAGGTCCTTGCCCTCGAGCTTCACCGTGCCCGAGCTGGGCAGATCCAGGGCGCCGATGATGTTCAGCGCGGTGGTCTTGCCCGAGCCCGAGGGGCCGCTGATGGCCAGGAACTCGCCGGGATTGACGCGCAGGTCGAGGCCGTTGAGGGCGTTGACCTCGACGTGGCCCTGCCGGTAGACGCGGGTGACTCCGCTCAGCTCGACGACGGCAAGCGCCTTCGGCGCGCTCAAGGGAGTGGACATAGAGGCTCCTAAACCAGCTTGATGGTCTCGACGGGCGAGACGCGGCCAGCCTTCCAGGCCGGGTAGAGACCAGCGGCCAGCGTGGCGACGACCACGAAGCCAGCGATGATGGCGACGTTCTCGGGGAAGATGCCGATGTGGAGCGTCATGTCGAAGCCGACCCCGGCGACCTCGACCGTGCCCGCCTGGGCGTAGACCTCGGACAGGTCGATGCCGTTGGCGGCCAGGTAGCTGTAGGGCCCGATGGTCACCAGACCGCCCGCCGCCAGGCCGACCATCGCCAGCAGCAGGCTCTCCCACATCACCAGGGCGGTGATCTGGCCCGGCGAGTAGCCGATGGCCCGCATGATGCCGAACTCGCGCATTCGCTCCATCACGCTGACGAAGAGCGTGTTGAAGATGCCCGCGGCGACCAGGATCATGATCACCAGCTCCATGAAGCGGGCGCCGCCGACCTTCATCCCGATGAAGCCGTTGAGCTCGGGCTGGACCACGTCCCAGGGCAGCGCGTCGGCCTGGCCGATCTTCGGCTGGATGGCCGCGGCGACCTCGTCCGCCTTGCGGCTGTCGTTCAGGAAGACCGCCACCTGGGTGGCCTCGTCCGGGGCGTAGCCGATGACGCCGCGCACCCGGTCGATGGGCAGCAGGACCAGGCCCGCGTCCACGCTGGGGGCGCCGGTGCTGACGATGCCGGAGACCCGCTCCATGCCGGCGACGATCTCGCCGTTGCGGTCCATCAACGTGTAGACGAGCTTGTCGCCCAGCTCCAGGTTCATCAGCTCGCCGAGGCGCCCGCCGATGAGGATGCCGCGGCTGTCGGGGCCCGGAAAGAGCTGCCCCTCCTGGACGCCCTCGAGGAAGGCGAGCGTCTGCGCGTCCTCGTCGGTGGGGTCGAAGGCGACGAAGAACACGCCCGAGCTGTTCGTAGCGGTCTGGACCATGGCCTGGCCGGTGATGCGCTGCACGGCGCGGTCGACGTCCGGCTGGGCCTCGGCCGCCGCGATGACCGCCTCGGTGTCCTGGACGCTGCGCGTCAGGGTCGGCGTGTCGATGTACTCGGCGTGCTGGACGACGACGTGACCTCCGCCCAGCTTGGCCGCGGTGTCGATCATGTCCGCGAAGCTGCGGTCCTGCATCGCGGTGAAGAGCACCGAGAGGAAGACGCCGAAGGCGATGCCCGAGAGCGTGAGCAGCGTGCGCCGCTTGCTGCGCCAGAGGTTGCGCCAGGCCATCTTGACGAGGTTGGGGCCAGTCATCCCTGGTACCTCATCGCTTCGACCGGGCTGATCCGGGCTGCCTTCACGGCGGGGTAGACGATGGCCATCATCACGATGACGCTCATGGCGACCAGGGGCCCCAGGAACTGCTCGGGCCCGTAGACGCCGACCCAGACGTTGGGCAGCTGCAGGCCCATCATGTCCGTGTTGCTCATGAAGGCGGACAGGTCCAGGCCGTGGGTGGCCAGGTACCAGGCGCAGGGCAACGCCAGCGCCAGCCCCAGCGTCGCGGCGATGCCGAGCAGCACGCCGGTCTCGGCCACGATGAGGCGCAGCACCATGCCGGGGGAGACCCCGATGGCCTTCATCACGCCGAACTCGCGGATGCGCTCGAAGACGACCATCAACATGGCGTTGAGGATCAGGATTCCGATGGCGATGTAGACGATGCCGTAGACGAACACCATCATCCCGGCGGTGGCGTCCATCATCTGGGCGATGGTGGGCATCAGCTCGCGCCAGGTGTGGATCTCTGCGCCGGGCAGGGCTCGCTCGACGATGGCCTTGGCGTCGGCGAGCAGGATGGTCTCGGGCACGCGAACGATGATCTGGTGGGCCCCCTCGGGCACGACCAGCAGGCGACGGAAGCTCTCGTCGACCATGAGCACGCTGGACCTGTCTGTGCCGCCGCTGATCGAGGCCAGCACGCCGCGCACCTCGTAGAGCTCGTTGGCCATGCTGCCGTCGGCCCCCTGGGTCAGCACGAGGACCTCGCCCCCCACGTCCACGCCCAGGGTCTTGGCCAGGCGCCAGCCCAGGACCACGCCGTCGGGGCGGTCCGCCGAGAGCCACTCACCGCGCGCGACCCGCTCGTCGAGCTTCAGCGCCTCGCCGTCCCGGGTGGGGTGCAGGCCCATCAGCATCACGCCCGAGGACTGCTCGCCCGAGGCCGCCAGGCCGCCGGCCTGCAGACGCGCGGTGGCCTTCAGGCCCTGGGCCTTGAGCTGATCGACCACGCCCCAGGGGTCCTCGATCTGCATGTAGATCGAGGGCTCGTCCGAGTAGCCCTCGGCGCGGACCTGGATGTCGCCGACCTCGACATCGAGCAGGTCGCGCTCCATGCCGCCCATCATGCCCTCTAGCAGGCCCGAGTACAGGACCATGACCCAGAGGCCAAAGGTCATCGCGGCGATGGTCACGATGGACCGGCGGCTGTTCCGCCAGACGTTGCGCCAAGCCATGGAGAGGACGTTCACGCTGCCTCCGGCTACCCACCCTTGACCCGGCGAGGGGGCTGCGCCCAGGCGATTCACCCGATTGGTGCGTCGAATCACCCAAGCACGACCGCGGGTCTCGGAGCTCAGCCCGCACCCAGCCAGGGCAACCGGGCGGCGTGCTCCGAGGCCAGATCCAGCAAGGCCCGCAGCCGAGGCGCCATGTGCCGGCTGCGCAGCCAGACCAGGGACAGCCGCGTGGATGGACTCTCGGCGGGTAGATCCAGGCGGACCAACTCCCCCCGCGCCAGCCAGGGCTCGGCGACGAACTCCGGCAGGGCCGCCACGCCCGCGCCCGCGGCCGCCAGGGTCCCCGCGGGTCCGAAGTCGTCCACGACCAGGTCGGGCGGCTTGGGCCAGGCCTCCCGGAAGGCCACGACATGCGAGATCAAGCGGTGCGCGGCCAGCCCCTCGAAGGTCGCCGGCGCCGGACGCAAGCGCAGGTAGCTGGGGGCAGCGAAGAGCTCGGTGCGAAGCCGGCCCAGGCTGCGGGCCATCAAATCCTCGCGATCCGACAGGCCCCCGGCGTGGATGCGAAAGGCCAGGTCGATGCCCTCTTCCAGCAGATCCACCCGGCGGTTCGCGACGCGAAGGTGGACCTGGACTCCCGGGTGCCGGGCGCCGAACTCTGTCAGCAGGTCCGCCAGGAAGCGGCTGCCGGCGAGGTCGATCGAGCAGCTGAGGCTGAGCTCCCCGCGCAGCTCGGCGTCCTGGTCCGCCAGGTCGCGGAGCGCGTCGTCCAACTCACGGAGCGCCGGGCTGGCCCGAGCCTGCAGCGCCCGCCCGTCCTCGCTCAGCACGAAGCTCCGGCTGGCGCGGGTCAGCAGGGCCAGGCCGAGCTCGTCTTCGAGGCGACCGATTCGACGGCTGACCGTCGACTTCGGCACGCCGAGAGCGCGGGCGGCGGCAGAGAAGCTGCCTTGCTCCGCAACCAGCAGGAACGTCTGGAGTTCGCTCAGCATGTTGCCTCCACGCAACTGATAGAAGCATTCTTGCTTGTTTGTCTCGCCTGCGCTCCCCCTTAGCTTGCAGGGGCAACCAGGAGTTCCTCATGTCCCGCTTCCTCCCCGCCCTCAGCCTGCTCGTCCTCGCCGCATGCGCCCCCGAGGTGGGAGACGGCCACGTCGCCGCCACGGTGTCCCCGGTGGTCGCCACCGCCCAAGCCGCCCGAACGCGCGCGGCCCCGATCGACATCACCACCTCGACCCTGCGGGCCAGGGCGGCCAAGATCACCGCCACCCACGACCTCGTGTTCGAGGACTGGTCCGGGACCCTGGACGTGGTCGGGGACGAGGTCCGAGGCGTCGCCGTGACCGTCCAGATCGCGGGAATGAAGGCCGACCAGGAGAAGCTGACCGGACACCTGCAGTCGGCCGACTTCTTCGACGCGGCCCGGTTCCCCACCGCCAGCTTCCAGTCCTCGGCCATCACCCCGGAGGTCGGCCCCGCCGGCGCCACCCACCTGGTCACCGGCACGATGAACATCCACGGCGTCGACAAGCAGCTCAGCTTCCCGGCCACGTTGAACGGCAGGCGCCTGACCGCCGAGTTCGTCCTCGACCGCCAGGACTTCGGCGTGGCCTACCCCGGCATGCCCGACGACCTGATCCAGGACGACGTGCTGCTGACAATCGACCTGCGGGGCTGAGCATGCTGCCGACCCTGTTCGTCGCCCACGGCGCCCCGATGCTCGTCGACGACGCGCTCTGGGTCGGCCAGCTCAGGTCCTGGGCCCAGGCCTTGCCGCGGCCCCGGGCCTTGCTCTTCGTCAGCGCACACTGGGAGACCCCGGGCGCGCCGACCCTGGGCGCGACCCGCACGCTGCCGCTGATCTACGACTTCTACGGCTTCCCCGAGCGCTACTACCAGCTGCAATGGCCCGCCCCCGGCGCCCCCGCGCTGGCCCAGCGCGTGCGGGAGCTGCTGCCCGGCGTCCTGGATCAGCCCGACCGGGGCCTGGATCACGGCGCCTACATCCCGCTGATGGCCATGTGGCCCGAGGCCGAAGTGCCCACCCTGCAGCTGAGCCTGCCGAGCCTGGATCCACGGGCCCTGCTGGACCTGGGGCGCGCTCTACGACCCCTCCGAGACGAGGGCGTGCTCATCGTGGGCGGAGGGCTGCTCACCCACAACCTGCGCGAGGTGGACTGGTCCGGCGGCCCCCCGGCCAGCTGGGCTCGCGACTTCGACGCGTGGGTGGCTGACCGCCTCCGCGAGGGCGACCTCGAGGGCCTGGCTGACTTCCTCGCCCAGGGCCCGCAAGCTCGACGGGCGCACCCGCGGACCGAGCACTTCGTGCCGCTGTTTGTCGCAGCAGGGGCCGGAGAGGGGGAGCGGGTGCAGTTCCCCATCGAGGGGTGGAGCTACGGCAGCTTCACCAAGCGCAGCGTCCAGTTCGGATGATCAGGGCGTGCAGCGCATGTGGCCCTGCGCGGTGCTGGCCGTGTCCGTGCCGGCGTTGAGCTGAAGCTCGGTGGCCCCCCAGCTGACCCAGAGCTCGCCGTCGTGGTCGGAGACCGTCACCGAGCCCGAGACCCCGTTGCTGAACCAGAGCTCCGCCCCGGTCTGGAAGTCCGCGACGCCCACGGCGGCCGCGCCGGCGCTGACCTCGGCCAGCGCGACCACGGGGTAGCTGCCCTCGGCCGGGACCTCGGCGAAGTAGGCGTAGCCGTTCCCCTGGGCCCCGCCGCCCTCACGCAGGGCGCCACCGCTGAAGGTGTACAGGCCGTTGGCGGTCTGGCAGAACATCGAGCCGTCCCCCAGCGGGTACCAGGCGCCGTCCCACTCGAAGCCGGTCTCGGGGTCTGCGTCGGTGTCCGCGTCCGTGTCCGCGTCCGTGTCCGCGTCGGTGTCCGCGTCGGTGTCCGCGTCTCCCTCGGCGTTCTCGGCAGGATCCTCGTCGCCACAGGCAAGCAGGAACAGAAGTAGCGTCATCGTCGCCTCCGCCCCGGACAGTAGCCCGTGGGACCACCTCCGAACATGGCTCAGGACGCCCGATCGCGCGCAAGGAGCCGGGGCTCCACCCCACCGCGCGACCGGCGATATACTGCGCCCATGCTCACGCTGCTCGCCACCATCGCCCTCGCCGACGACGAAGTCCCCGTGCCGCTGGACGCTCTGCCCGACAAGGTGCGCAGCGCCGTCGAGGCCCGCTTCCCCGGCGCCACGCTGGTCGAGGCCGAGCGCGAAGGCAAGGTCTACGACGTGACCGTGAAGACCGCCGAGGGTGCGCTGTGGGAGGCCGAGGTCAAGCCGAACGGCAAGATCCTCGAGGTCGAGCGAGAGGACGACGAAGGCGACGAGGACGGCGAGAACGAGGACGGCGACGACTGAGCGCGGGACCGCTCAGGTGATGCCGAACTTCTCCATCCGGTTGCGCAGCGCGTAGCGGCTGATGCCCAGCAGGCGCGCGGCCGCG
>CALGIB010000613.1 GCA_937915955.1 uncultured Pseudomonadota bacterium | reverse complement strand
GATCCTCGAGACCGCTCGGGGCGGCATGCTGCGCGCGGGGCTGGGCTACCGGGCCCCCGACGTGGCCTGCTGCCTGAACGTCGCCGCCGACCACCTGGGCCTGGGGGGCGTCGACACCCTGGAGCAGCTGGCCGCCGTCAAGCGCATCCCGATCGAGGTCGCCCGGGACACCGTGGTCCTGAACGCGGACGACCCCCTGTGCGTGCGCATGGCCTCGCACAGCCGCGCCAAGCAGGTCTGCTACGTCACGATGCACCCCAGCAACGCGCTGGTCCGCGAGCACATCCGGGCGGGCGGCATGGCCGTGGCGCTGGAGGCCGGCGTGAACGGCCAGATGATCACGATCTACGACAAGGGCGCCCACCTGCCCCTGCTCTGGACCCACCTGATCCCCGCGACGCTGGAGGGCAAGGCGCTGCACAACGTGCAGAACGCGATGTTCGCCGCGGCCATGGCGCACGCGATGGACCTGAAGCTGGACGACATCCGGACCGGGCTGCGGACCTTCGACACGTCCTACTTCCAGGCACCTGGCCGCATGAACGTCTCCGACCACCACGGCTTCAGGGCCATCGTGGACTACGGCCACAACGCCGCCGCGGTCGACGCGATGTGCACGCTGGTGGACCGGATGCGCCCCTCGATGGGGGCCGAGTCCCGGCGCCTCGTGGTCCTGGCTGCCCCAGGCGACCGGCGCGACGAGGACATCGCCGCCATCGGGAGCCGCGCGGCGAGCTCCTTCGACCACTTCGTCTGCCGCGAGGACGACCGCCGACGCGGTCGGGAGCCCGGCGAGGTGCCCAGGCTGCTGGCCCAGGCGTTAGCCGCAGCCGGCGTCGAGGCCGAGCGCATCGAGTGCGTGCCTGACGAGGTGCAGGCCGTGCAGCGCGGGCTGACCCTGGCGAAGACGGGCGACCTGGTGCTGATCTTCGCGGACCAGATCAGCCGCAGCTGGAAGCAGGTCATCTACTTCGGCGGCCTCGAGGGCGAATCGGCGACGCCTGGACAGCCCCGGCAGCTGGTCGAGGCGACCCCTCCCGACCTGGAGAGCTTCGATGGCCTGGCGCTGCTGCGCGACGAGCGCGGCGTGATCGTGCAGGAGGAGGCCGATTGAGCTCCTCGCGGCCGTGGACGCTGGACGAGGCGCGACGCATCCCAGGGCTGCATCCACTGCTGGACGGGCCCGGGGTCGGCTGCGAGCTGATCCTCGAGCCCGGGGCGGACGCCGAGCGCGCTGCGTCCCAGGCCAGACAGGCCGTGGCGCAGCTCTGGCCTCGACTGGGCCTGGGTGAGCGCGAGCCCAACCTGCGGGCCCACGCCGGGGGCCTGAGCCTGACCGTGCGGGCTCCCGCCGACCGTTTGTACGCCGCGGTCGACGCCCTGGAGGCGGCGCTGGGTCCCGAGCCGGCGGACCCGAAGGCGCTCGAACAGGCGCTGACCCAGGAGGCCGACCCCCGGCTCCTCGCGCTGCTGTCCTCCGATCTGCCGATCTTCGCCGACGACGAGGGCTTCACCGCGGGGCTGGGCCGCCACAGCCGGACCTGGCCCCCGGACGCGCTGCCCGACCTCTCGGAGATCCAGGGCGCCAGGCGCATCCCCTGCGCGCTGGTGACCGGCACCAACGGCAAGACCACGACCACCCGGCTGGTGGCGGAGATGGTCCGCCAGGCGGGCCTGGTCCCCGGGCACACGTCCTCGGACGGCGTCGTGATCGACGGCGAGACCCTCGAGCGAGGCGACTGGACCGGCCCCGGGGCGACGCGCGCGGTGCTCCGGGATCCACGCGTCGACGTCGGCGTCCTGGAGACGGCCCGAGGGGGCCTGATGCGGCGCGGCCTGGCGCTGGGTGGGGTCGAGGTCGCCGCGGTCACCAACATCGCCGAGGACCACTTCGGCGAGTGGGGGCTGTTCGACCTCGACCAGATGGCCTGGGCCAAGCTGGGGGTGGCCGCCGGCGTGCGCCCAGGCGGGGCCCTGGTCGTGCACGGCCGGGATGAGGCGCTCGCGAGAGCGCTCAGCGAGCTGAACCGCCCGGACCTGCGGATCCGGCGCTTCGCGGACGGCCCGAGAGCCCCGGATCTCGACGCCTGGACGCAGGACGGGGCGCTCTGGGTGCGTGGCCCGCGGGGGCCCGAGCGCCTCGTGGAGGAGGTCGAGGTCCCCATCACGCTGGGCGGTGCTGTGCGCTTCATGGTCGAGAACGCCCTCTGCGCCTCGCTCGTCGCGCTGGAGCTGGGCCTGGGCCTGGACGCGGTTCGAGCCGCCTTGAGGTCCTTCCAGCCCGCCCCGGACTCCTCGCGCGGGCGCATCAACCGCTTCATCCTGCCCAACGGAGGGCGCGTCGTGCTGGACTTCGCCCACAACGCGGCGGGGGTGCTCGGGCTCCGGGGGCTGGCCGAGGCCGCGCGGCCGGGCCGGGTCAGCGTGCTGCTGGGGCTGGCTGGTGACCGGGCGGGGCGCATGGCCGACCTCTACGCGGACGCGATCGCCTCGCTCCAGCCCGATCTGGTCATCCTCAAGGAGCTGCCCGACCACCGCCGGGGTCAGCCCGAGGGCGAGATGCGCGCGCTCGCCCGGGCTCGCCTGCTCAGCCAGGGGCTACCCGAGGACGCGATCCTCGACGTGCCCCACGAGGTCGAGGCGGCGGCGCGGGCGCTGGACGCCACGGGCCCCCAGGACCTGGCGCTGCTGCTCGTGCACGAGATGCTGGACGGTGTGCTCCAGCTGCTGGCCGAGCGGGGCGCGCGGCCGACGGGCTGATCCGGGATACCCGAG
>CALGIB010000612.1 GCA_937915955.1 uncultured Pseudomonadota bacterium | reverse complement strand
CTGAGCGATCTCAGGTAGTTCACGTCTATCCAGGGCTCCTGGGACGACACGCTCGAGCTCGAAGTCCGGCCCCAGCGGGGATCCCTTCGTTGTGCCGGGGCGACCTGGATATGCGGCTGGGATGAACGCCCTCCTTTTTCTGGCCTGCGCCGATCTCGACACCTCTTTGGACGAGCTCCCGCCCGATCTGCCGGACCTGGTCGTGCACGCCGCGCTGAGCCCCGGCGGTCCACCGCGGTACGTGACGGTGCGGGAGGGTCGCGTCAGCTCCATCGAGGCGCTCCTGGCGACCGAGGTCCCGGCCGACCGCCTGCTCCAGGCGGACTGGGTGAGCGCCGGGCTGATCGACGCCCACGCCCACCCCGGCGGGCTGGGCAGCAGCCTCGCGCAGCTCGATCTGCGCGGCACGAGCAGCCTGGCCGAGGTGCAGGCCAAGGTCGCCGAGGCGGCTGAGTCCGGTGAGGGCTGGCTGACCGGCCGAGGCTGGGACCAGAACGACTGGAGCGATCACGAGGGCTGGCCGCTGGCGGCCCACCTGGACCACGTCGACCGGCCCGTGGCGCTGCGGCGCGTGGACGGGCACGCGACCTGGCTGAACTCGGCTGGGCTGCGCGAGGCGGGCATCATGGCGGGCACGCCGGACGTCGAGGGCGGGGTCATCCTGCGCGACCACGACAGCCTGCGCCCACTGGGCATCCTGGTGGACAGCGCGGTGGGGCTGCTCGAGCTGCCCGAGCCCGGCGCCACGGAGCGCGAGCGTCGGCTGCGGCGGGCCCTGGACGAGATCGCCGCCGCCGGCCTTGTCGGCGTGCATGACATGGGGGTCTCGGACGCGACCCTGGAGATCTACGAGCGCCTGGATCGGGCCGGTGAGCTGCCGATCCGCATCTGGGCCTACCTGGACCCCGAGGCCGCGGCGGTCCAGAGGCTGGAGGCCACGGGGCCATGGGGCGGCAACAAGCTGCAGGTCGTGGGCGTGAAGATGTACGCGGACGGCGCGCTCGGCAGCCGTGGGGCCTTGCTGCGCGAGGACTACGCGGACCAGCAGGGGCACCGGGGCGTGGTGATCCAGGACACCGAGGAGCTGGCCGCCGCCGCGAGCCGGCTGCTGGCGGTGGACGCCCAGCTGGCGGTGCACGCCATCGGGGACGCCGGCATCGGCCATGTGCTGGACGCCTTCGCGCTGGCTCGTGAGCAGCACCCCCAGATCGCCCGCCCGCTACGCGTCGAGCACCTGCAGGTGGTCCACCCCCAGGACCTGGCTCGCATGCCCGGCCTGAACGCGGTGGCCAGCATGCAGCCCACCCACTGCACCTCGGACATGCCCTGGGCTGGCGAGCGGCTGGGTCCGGCCCGCCTGCCCTGGTCCTACGCCTGGCGGGACGTGCTCGACGCCGGCGTGGTCCTGGCCTTCGGCAGCGACTTCCCCGTCGAGCTGGTCAGCCCCAGCTACGGTCTCTGGTCCGGCACCAGGCGCGCGGATCTGGAGGGCCAGCCCGAGGGCGGCTGGCGACCGGACCAGCTGCTGACGCTGGAGGAGACCGTCGCGGCCTTCAGCTCGGGCACCTACGCCGCGCTCGGGCAGCAGGGAGGGGTGCTCGAGGTCGGGGCCGCCGCTGACCTGAGCCTGTGGTCCAGCCGAGATCAGGCCGGCGGGACCTGGCACGAGGCCCTCGCCACGGTGGTCGAGGGACGCGTGGTCTGGCGGCGCTGAGCCCCACGGCTCGGAGGGCTCAGCCGCAGCTGTCGTTGGGCGCGCCCGGGGTGCCGTAGTCGGTGTTCGTGCCGTCGTTGGCGATCTCGGTGACGGACTCGCACCAGGATCCGGTGCTGTCGTTCGTGGCCGCGTCGGGCGTGGCCGCGCCGTCCAGGCTCCAGCTGTCGCCCCCTGTGTGGGTCGGGATCTCGTCGATGATCGTGCCATCGGGGCGCTTGATCAGCAGGGGATCGCCGGTGTTGGCGATGCTGGGGCTGTTGCCGTAGTAGCCGTCGGGGGTGAACGCGGTGGCCAGGACCGCGCACTCGGCGGCCCAGGTGGTGGCGTCCGACTTGGCGATCAGGGCGTAGTCCCCGCTGGCCAGCACCAGGCTGTCGCTGACCGCGCCGGTGGAGCTGTCGTCGTCGGCCGTGACCATGCGGCTCAGGTCGATGCTTCCGCTGCCCGCGTTGTAGACCTCGATGTACTCGCAGTAGTTGTCGTCGCCGGTGGTCGGGTTGATCAGCAGCTCGGTGATGACCAGCTCGCCGTCGTCGACGTCCTCGATGCACTTGTCGGCCGCGCAGCTGGGACCGTCGCTGGCGTAGCCCTGGATGTCGTCCCCGGTCCGGGGCTCGATCTTGAAGGCCTCGAAGCTGTAGTTGAGCACGCCCGTGAGCGAGGTGAAGGTGTCGCCCTCGTACAGGACCTCCCATGGGACCTCGGGCTCGAACAGGTCGTTGACCACCACGCCGTCGTCGATGGACCACTCGCCGTAGCCCAGGTCGGCGTCCGTCACGGTCACGCCGGAGACCTGCACCAGGCAGCTCTCGTAGCCCTCGGCCACGGCCAGGTCGGCCAGGTCGGCGGTCGTCACGGCGTTCACGGCGGGCAACGGGTTGCCGTTGGAGCTCACGGCGACGTCCGCCGGGTCCGCGATGACCTCGGCCAGGCCCTGGTACTCGCCGACGACGCCGGCGACGGTGACGCGGTCGCCCTGGTTCACGGTGGGCGGGCTGCCCAGGTAGACGTAGACGCAGTGCCAGGGGCCCTCGTTGCCGTCCAGCAGGAAGAAGCCGTAGCTGGTGGCCGAGCCGACCACCACGCCCTCGACGGTGATCGGGTCGTCCGTTGCGAGCGCGCCGGTGCGCATCTTGTAGATCTCGGTCTCGACGTCGGTGTCGGTGTCGGTGTCGGTGTCGGCGTCGGCGTCCGAGTCGGCGTCGGTGTCCGCGTCGCTGTCACTGTCCGAGTCGGTGTCGGTGTCGGTGTCGGTGTCGGTGTCCGACTCCTCGCTGTCCGGCGAGTCCTTGTCTCCGCAGGCGACCAGGGAGAGGCTGAACAAGAGGGAGGTGAGCGTCATGGTGTGGTCCTCGAGAGAGTGGGGTCTCTATCCCGCCTTCGGCCTCCCGTATCGTGCCGCAGACCACCTCGGGTCTGCCTCGGGGATGACGAGGGCTTCGAAGGAGGCCCTGGTCCGGGCCCAGCCACCAACGGCGTCATCCGGCGGGCCGAGGGGGCGCGGGAGCAGTAGATTCCGGCCATGCGCACGCTCTACGTCGGAGACGTCCACGGCTGCAGCGCCGAGCTCAAGCGGCTGCTGAAGCTGGCTCGACCCGCGCGCGTGGTGCTGGTCGGCGACCTGTTCACCAAGGGCCCGGACGCGCTCGGCGTCTGGAAGCTCATCCAGCGCTACGAGGCCGAGGCCGTGCTGGGGAACCACGACCAGCACGTGCTGCGCCGCTGGGCCAGGGATGGACGCCAGCTGGGGCTGCCGGACTCGGCGCGGTCCTGGCTCAAGAGGCTGCCGCTGTTCATCGAGGAGCCCGGGCGGGTCGTGGTGCACGCCGGCCTGCACCCCGAGCTTGGGCTGGCCGGGACGAGCCGCGAGATGGCGCTCTTCATGCGCCGCTTTCCGGGCCGGAGCGAGCGGGATCCCTTCTGGTACCAGGGCTGGAAGGGGCCGGAGCAGGTGATCTTCGGGCACGACGCGATGCGCGGGCTGGTGCGCGGGCCCTACCACCTGGGCCTGGACACCGGCTGCGTCTACGGGGGTGTCCTGACGGGCTGGCTGGCCGAGGAGGACCGCATCCTGCAGGTCCCCGCCGCCGAGGTCTACCGGCCGGTCTGACCGTGCAACATGCGCTGGGAC
>CALGIB010000611.1 GCA_937915955.1 uncultured Pseudomonadota bacterium | reverse complement strand
CCGCCTCCGCGTGGACCGACCTGACTGGTGGTACTCCGCCAAGAGTCTTCAGGGGTGGGGAGCGCCGGGGCACGACCCGAAGTGGATTCTTGGCACTGTGATGGAGGCCAGGCGCTCTGTGAGAACCCCCTGGGTCCGAACTGCTCTTCTCACAGGGAGGCCGCTCCACGGAGAGATGCTCTTGACGCTCAAGAAGATGTTGCGCGCCGCCCACCTCCCGTTCAACGAGGTGCAGCTCAAGCCGCTGCTTCCTCCTACCGACACCCCTGCCTACAAGGCGATTCGTGTCGTGGACTGGCTCTCAGAGCACCCCACCATCCACAAGGTGGTCTTCTACGATGATCTCCCCGAGAACCTGGCTGCGATGGGTCACGCCCTCAGCTACTACCAGGACGTGGAGTACGTCCCTGTCCTCACTCCTGGCGTGTCGTAGCACCGCAGGTTCCTCAGCTGAGCGGCGCGAAAGTGCTGGTCGGCTAAGCTGTCTCTTCGTAGGAGCGTCTCATGCCGGTCACAGGCAACATCGTCATCTCATCCTCCGCTGCGGAAACCCTCACGACTCCGGAGAACCGGAGCGGTGAGATCATCGACGCAGTGCGCGAGACCTACTCGTTCCTCAACGGGACCAACGCAGGTCAGGCAGATCTTGTCTGGTCAGGACGTGTCACGGTCCCGGCCTTGACCACCTGGGTCCTCGCCCTTGCTCCTCTCAGCGTGAACGCTGTGGCCCAGACGGATGCCTTCGGCAACGCCATCACCTTCGTCGAGATCACGGCCATCATCATTCGCAACCGGGAGACGGTCACGCCCCGTACTTTGCGTGTCGGTCCGACCGCCGCTCAGCCGTTCCTCTGGCTGTTCGCCGATGCCAGCGACCGGCTCGATGTGGTCACAGGCTCCTGCTATGCCCAGTGGGACGATGTTGGGGTCACGGTTGGGGCGGGGGCCTCTGACCAGCTTGACCTCCAGAATCTCAGCGCCGTGGCTGGCGTGACGGTGGACATCTTCCTCCTCGGACGTTCTGTGTAGTTGCCTCTCGCCTCCTGGCTGACTATGACAGTTGTCACAGAGAGGAGCGACGAGGATGCTGAAGATGCTGATCGCGTGGACGATGATCGTCCACCAGATCTCACTGGCTGAGTTGGCCTGGGAAGGCGAGCCCGCGGGCTTGCACGAAGGCGGCCCAGGCTGTCCCGGAGTCATCTTCTACGACCCGGACCCTCTGTGGAAGGAGGGTCTGTGATGCGCCTGCTCATCTGGCTCCTCGCCCCCGTCGGTTCCCTCTTGATCGTCGGTCTGGCCCTGCTCGCTCGGAAGGTCCGGCGGCCCAGGAAGCGGCGATGACCCCCCAGGAACAAGTCGAGCAGCTCGCTGCGGACGGTGAGGAGATCCTCACCTGCGACGGCTTCGAGGACGCCCTCATGGGCGTCCAACAGACCTTCGAGAGGGGAGGCATCAACTACCGAGCCCTCTACTCGTTCAAGCGATGCGTTGAAATCATGGTGGCTGACGGCTCGTCCTACGACGAAGCCTTGGAGTTCCTGCACTTCAACACCCTCGGGGCCTACGTCGGCGAGAGCACCCCGAGCTTCTTCCTCGACTTGGACTTGGAGGAGTAGGGTGAACAACTGGCAGATCATGGCTCCCCATGCCCAGGTGGGGTTCAAGGCGTCTGACAGCGTCCACGTCTTCGAGAAGGAGCTGAAGAAGCTCCCCGGAGTGAAGCCCAAAGGGGCCGGTTGGATGGTGCCAGGCAACGCCCTCAAGGTCGTGGCATCGCTCTGCGAGCGGTACCACGTGGACATCGCTTTTGCGAAGTGGCAGATCCCTCCGGCACAGGGTGCGACCTGGGAAGAGGTTGAGGCGCAGCTTGCGCAGGGCGGTGAGGTTCGGGAGTTCGTCCTCGATGGCTTCCTCACGACCTACCAGAAGGACGCCATCGCCTTCGGCTGGTACAAGCTCGGAGCCCACTACTGGCATCCTACGGGGTCGGGCAAGACGCTCACGGGCATCCTCGTGGCTCTCGTGGCACCTGGACCGATGATCATCGTGACCCGTGCAGCCTCTCGGCTCCAGTACGGCCGCGAGGTGGAGCGGTTCACGAACCTCAAGCCTTACGTCGTCCGACCGGACGGTGAGCGCCGCGGGCTGATGACCGTCCAAGGGCAGACCTGGGTGGACTTCTTCAAGGAGAAGATGCCGGAGCTGGGCAAGGCAGCCCTCGTCGCGGAGGCCTGGAAGAAGGCGAAGGCGGCACACGGAGTCACGGTCCAGCGGGGCAGCGACCTCGACGACTACATGAAGGAGTGCCGAGAGAACCAGCAGCGCCCGGTCATCGTCGTGGGCTGGGAAGCCCTGACCTTGCACCTCCCCAAGCTCCAGAAGCTCGGAGCCGGCTCGGTCATCTTCGATGAGCTGCACCAGGGCAAGAACGCCAAGCGGTGGGAGGTCGTGCCCTTGGCCGATCTCGAAGGCTCGATGGACACGCTGCGCAAGCAGGACCGAGAGGCGAAGAAGCTCGGCGGCTTCATCAAGGACACCGAGGAGGGGCGCAAGATGTTCGTCCCGGTCATGAACCGAGCGGCTGCCGCTGCGGCGTTGGCCCGCACGACCTACAAGCGCATCGGGACGACGGCGACGCCCATCAAGGACCGGATTCGGGACCTGTGGAGCCAGCTCGACGTGATCGAGCCCAACGCCTGGGGGAACAAGACCACCTGGGAGAACCGCCACGCCGACCGGAGGCCCGGAGCCTACGGCGGCTACGACACGACCGGGACCAGCAACATCCCGGAGCTGAACGACCGGCTCGACGGCATCACCCACATCCTCAAGTACGAGGACACCCACAGGCATCTGCCGCCCAAGCGACGCCAGTCGGTCTACCTGGCTCCCGAAGATCAGTGCCGACCCACAGGAGGTTTCGCAAAAGAGCGCAAGGATGCAGCAAAGCGTGGGGCCACGGCCCTGCTGGAGGTCGGACTGGCAGAAGCGGCTTCTCGGAAGCGACCTGCCGTCGTTGGCCTCGTAGAAGACCACGTGAGCAGCAAGCAGAAGGTCGTGCTGTTCACGGCCCGTCGCCGGGACTGTGAGGCGCTTGGCAAGAGCATCCGGTCGGCCAAGACAGTGAAGAAGGACGAGGTGACGGTCTGGGTTGCCCACGGAGGCAACACCCAAGACGACCGTGACGAGATCATCCGGGAGTACATGGCCCACCCCGGACCCTGCGTGCTCGTGGGCACCGGTCCGGCCTTCGGAGAGAGCCTCAACATCCACGACACCGACGCGGCCTTCTTCGTGATGCTGCCCTACACGCCTGGGCAGCTCCGACAGTGGGAGGGTCGTTTTTGCCGGCTCGGGCAGCAGCGCCCGGTCGTCATCTACTACGTCATCGCAGAGGGGACCGTGGACGAGCACATGGCCGCCATCCTCATCGACAAGCTCCCGGCTGTGGAGAAGGTTGTGGATGACACGGAGCTGGCCGAAGCGCGAGGAGCGCTCTCGGGCATCGACCCCAACGAGAGCGACGAAGAGTTTGCGCAAAGAATATTGGCAGACTTAGATTTCGGGTAGTGTACTGGGCAGACAGCTCAGGCAGCAGACCAGGGAGTGAGGAGGTAGTCCACGACGACACCACCGAAGGTGCCTGCGCCCTTCACGCTGTTGCCCTGGAAGCCGAAGAACCAGTGCAGCGCCCCACCAGCCCAGCTTGTCGGGTTTTCCAC
>CALGIB010000610.1 GCA_937915955.1 uncultured Pseudomonadota bacterium | reverse complement strand
CTGGGCGGCTGGTGGTCCTACGAGGTCCTGGGCTGGGGCGGCTACTGGGCCTGGGACCCGGTCGAGAACGCCTCGTTCATGCCCTGGCTGACCGCGACGGCCTTCCTCCACTCGGCCATGCTGACCGAGCGTCGAGGCATCCTCCGCGGCTGGACGGTGGTGCTCTCGCTGGCCACCTTCCTGCTCACGATGCTGGGCACGTTCATGACGCGCTCGGGCGTGTTCAACTCGGTGCACAGCTTCACCCAGTCCTCGATCGGGCCCCTGTTCCTGGGCTTCATCGCCGTCTGCTCGGTGATCAGCCTGATCCTGCTGAGCCTCCGCATCGGCCTGCTGGTGGGCTGGGACCGAGGCCTCGGCGGACGCGGCGTGCCCTTCCTGTTGAACAACCTCCTGTTCGGCATCTTCACCTTCGTGGTGCTGATCGGGACGGTGTTCCCGCTGCTGAAGGAGGCCTTCACCGGCGAGCGCCTCAGCGTCGGCGAGCCTTACTTCAACACCATGACGCTGCCGGTCTGCATCGGCATCCTCTTCCTCATGGGCATCGGGCCCGCGCTGCCCTGGGGGGACCCCGGTCCCCGCTCGATCTGGCGCATCGGCGTCCCGCTGCTGGTCTCGCTGCTCGTCGGCGTGGCCCTCTACGCCGCCGGCATCCACCACGGCTGGGCGCTCGCCACCTTCGTCGCGGCCACCTTCGCCGGCTGGGCGACCATCCACGAGGGCATCGACCCCGCCCTGGTTCGCGCCAAGGCTCGAGGCGAGTCCATCGCCAGCGCCCTGGGCTCCTACCTCTGGCACGCCAAGCAGCGCGTCGGCGCCTACACCGTGCACTTCGGCGTGGTGCTCTGTGCCGTCGCGATCGCGGCGTCCTCGGCCTACAAGCAGGAGGTCGGCGTCAGCCTGCCGGTGGGCGAGACGGTCGAGGTCTTCGGCTACGAGCTGACCTACGAGGGCATGGAGGTCCAGAAGCAGCCCCACCGGGACAGCCAGATCGCCTGGATTGACGTCGACGGCCAGCACAGGGCCGACCCGCGCATGAACATCTACGCGACCATGCGCGAGCCCATCGGCAGCCCGGCGGTCCTGTCCTCGGCCAAGGAGGACCTGTACCTGCAGCTGGTGCGCTTCAACGAAGAGAGCGGCACCGTCTCGGTGCGCGTCATCGTCGAGCCCCTGATCTACTGGCTCTGGATCGGCGGCATCGTCATCTTCCTGGGCGGCCTGTACGGCCTGCTGCCCGCCATGGTTCGACGCCGCGAACAGCCGGTGGCGGCCAAGTGAACGAGTCCCCCAAGACCGGCCCCAAGTGGTGGATCCTGGCCCTGGGTGTGGCCTTGCTCGCGCCCTTGGTCTGGATCCTCCACAGCGGCTTCGGAAAGGACCCCCACGCGGTCCCCGACGCCATGACGGGGCAGGTCGCGCCTGACTTCAGGCTCCAGAGCCTGGACGGGGACGAGGTCCACCTCGAGGACCTGCGCGGCTTCCCGGTGGTGCTGAACTTCTGGGCGACCTGGTGCGGCCCCTGCAAGATCGAGCACCCCGTGCTGCAGAAGGGTGCGGAGTCCTACGGCCCCCAGGGCGTGGTCTTCCTGGGCGTCCTCTACGGCGACGAGCCGGCCAAGGCCCGGCCCTTCCTCAAGCGCTACGGCTCGGTGTACCCCACCCTGATCGACCCCGACGGCCTGACCTCGGTGGACTACGGCGTGGCCGGCGTGCCCGAGACCTACTTCATCGACAAGCAGGGGAACATCGTGCACAAGGCGTCCTACCCCATCAGCTGGCCCGAGCTCGTCCAGCGCCTCGAGGGGCTGAAGTGAGCTGGATCTCCGCGCTGGTGCTGCTCTGGCTCGCCGTCTTCCCGGCGCAGGCCGACGACGACTGGGACCCCTCCCTGATGGACCAGGCCGTAGGCGTCGAGCCCTTCGGTCGGCCCGTGACGGACCCCGAGCAGCTGCAGCACATCACCCACGACATCGCAGCGGGCCTGCGCTGTCCGGTCTGCCAGGGCATGTCCGTGGCCGACTCCAACACCGAGGCGGCGCTGGGCATGAAGGCCCGGGTCTCGGAGCTGGTCGCTCAGGGCTACACCGGCGAGCAGATCGAGGACTACTTCGTGCTGCGCTACAGCACCTGGATCCTGCTGGAGCCCCCCAAGAAGGGCCTGAACTGGCTCGTCTGGGCCGGACCCGGGGCCCTCGGCGCCCTCGGCGCCCTCGGCGTCGGGCTGTTCTGGATGCGCCGCCGGGCCCAGGTGCCCTCGCCCCCGCCTCCCGAGGCGACCTACGACGACCCCTACGCCCAGCGCGTGCTCGAGGAGCTGGACTCCTGATGGACAGCCTCATCGACTGGATCGCCGACATCGACTGGGAAGTCTGGGGACCGCCCCTCGCGGTGCTCGCGCTGGGCGGTCTCGCGGGCCTCATCGCGGGCCGGAGGGGCGGCAACACCTGGCACATCGACCAGGACCAGGCCGACCTCCAGGCCAAGCGGGCCAGCTACATGCAGCAGCTCCGCGAGCTGGACGCCGAGCGCGGCAAGCTCGACGAGGCCGACTACCAGGTGCGCAAGAAGGAGCTCGTCCAGGCCGCCGCCGACGTGCTGCGGGCCATGGACGAGGGCAGCAAGCTCCCCGCCTCCACCGAGGCCGCGGCGTCCAGGGCCTCGGCCATGAAGCACCTGCCCTACTACGCCCTCGGCGTGGTCATCCTGGTCATCACGACGGGCGTCGTGATCCAGAAGGTCGCCACACCCCGCCTCGACGGCGGCTCGATGACGGGCAACGCCCAGACCGCGACCGCGACCACTGGCCCGGACCCGGTCGCGGACGCCCGGGCCGCCTACCAGGCCGACCCCACCGATCTGGACGCCATCAACCAGCTGACCAAGTTCGCGCTCTACACGCAGGACCTGGACACGGCGATGACCCTGATGGACGCGGGCCGGGCCGTGAACCCGGACGATCCAGGCGTTCAGGTACACCTGGGCGCGCTCAACTCCTTCATCGGCCGAGCGGACGCCGCCGAGGTGACCTGGGCCCAGTACGAGAGCGTGCTGCCGGCCGAGGTGGCCCTCTGGCGAGGCATCGTGGCCGCGCAGAGGGGCGACCGGATGACGGCCGCCCAGCAGTACCGGCTGGCCATCACCCAGTCCAGCGACCCCCTGGATCGTGAGTTCGCGACCTTCCTCCTCGCCGACGTCATGAGCGCCCAGTCCAGCGCGCCCAGCCCCGCACCCGCCCAGGACGACGAGGGCGACCGCGAGCAGGCTCCGGCCAAGCTGACCGCCACGATCTCGGCCGAAGGCGAGGTCCAGCCCGGCGGCGACCTCTTCGTCTACATACGCAGCACACCCGTGGCCGCAGGACCGCCGACGGGGGCGCGCAAGATCGCGGACTGGAGCCTGCCCATGGAGACGGGCCTGGGCACCTCGGACCTGCTGCCGATGTTCGGCGACCAGTGGCCCGAACAGGTCTGGGTGCAGGCCAAGCTCGCCCGGTCCGGGGATCCCGCCAAGCCCGCGGCCGGCGACCTGAAGTCCGAGCTGATCGGGCCGGTGTCCCCCGGCGCCAGCGTCGAGCTCGTGCTGAAGTAGGCTGCGCTCGATGGCCTCCGTCGAGTTCACCTCCCTGCCCGAAGAACAGCAGCTGGCCTTCCACGGCACGCTGTTCGCGATGGCCGCCTCCGACGGCCACGTCAGCGCGGACGAGCTGCGGCTGATCCTCGAGTCCATCGACATCAGCGCGATCTCGCGGCCCGGCCTGCGGACGCTGCGAGGCTGGCTGGTCGAGCCCCCCGAGCTCGAGGACTGCCTCCGCACGCTGGCTCAGGGCCAGCGCGAGCTGCAGTTCGGCGTGCTCATGCACCTGACCGACGTGGCGCTGGCCGACGAGCGCGTGCTGCTGGGCGAGAAGCGAGCGCTGCGGCTGGCTCGCCAGCACTTCGGCATCGAGCGCCCCCAGGCCCTGGCCATCGAGGAGTTCGTCTGGGAGATGCGGGAGATCCGCGCCAGGCACCTGAGCGACGAGGCCACCGTCGCGGCCGTGAAGGAGGCCGCCGAGCAGCTCGGCAGCGCCGGGGTCCCGAGCTCGGCGATCTACTACTCCGGCAGCTTCGTGGGCCTGGGAACGACCGGCGTCCTGGCCGGCCTGGCGGCTCTGGGGCTCGGCCTGGGCCTGGTGCCGGGCCTGGGCGTGGCCGTAGCCGTGGGTGCGGCGACCTTCCTGGCGGTGAACTGGGCGCTGGGCGACCGGGCCGGCAAGAAGCGCGAGCAGGTCATCGCGGACCAGCGGCGGCGGGCGCGGCGCTTCACCGACAACCTCGGGCGGGCGCTGGACGGGCTGGCCCAGCAGCTCGAGCAGGCCGAGGACGAGGGTCGAGCCGCTCGCGTGCGAGAGCGCATCGCGCAGCTGCGGGCGCTGCTGCCCGAAGACTGACCCCCGGCTCCGGACAACGCCCCCTCGCCCAATATGACCCGGGTCAATACCAGCTCCGCCTGGAGGAGCCATGCGCGAACCGAAGCGAGGGCGCGGCCGACCCCATCAGGGTGTCGTCTCGCGCGAGGTGGGCCTGCTGCCGCGGCACTGGGACTGGCTCAAACAGCAGCCTCGCTCCTCGTCGGCGGCGCTTCGCCGGCTCGTGGATCTGGCGGCCAAGGCCAGCGCTCCAGCGGAGGCGGCGCGGCTGGCGAGGGACCGCGCATGCGGCCTGATGTCGCGGCTCGGCGGTGACCTGCCGGGCTTCGAGGAGGCCTCCCGGGCCCTCTTCGTCGATGATCGAGCCGACCTGAAGTCCCGCATCGGAGACTGAGGCACGCGGAGGTGATCAACTAAGCTGCTAATATACTAAGCAGATAATATGCTTATATGATCAATCAACTGAGCGGAACGTGCGCGGCACCGGCTGCAAGCTCACGAAGCCCTCGTCCACCCAGGCCTGCACCGGGTCGTCGACCCCGACCTTGCCCACGTAGAGCAGCCCGATGTCCCCGCCTGCGTCCAGCCACCGCTTCACGCGACGGTGACCCCGGTAGTAGACGATGTCCTTGGCGTAGACGCCGGGCTCGCCCGGGTCCGCCAGCCCGCGCTTCAGGCGCTCGGCCACCCCCCAGGCCAGCCCCCGACCCGCCGTCGAGGCGATGGCCTCGTGCAGCTCGCGGAAGCCCATCGTGCGGGCCCACTCCACCGCCTGGACGACCACGCCCTGCCGCCAGTGCGTGCCCGGCGAGGCCGAGCCCGACCGCTCCTCCGCGCAGAGCGCCAGCCCCTCCTCGGTCTCCAGCGAGCCGGGCAGCCCCGTCGCGAAGATCTTCAGCGGCTGCTGACGCCCGTTGAAGCTCCGCAGCGCGTGCACCTCGACCTCGTGTACGACCAGGCGCTGGATGTCGCGCACCCGGAAGCTGGCCCGGGGAGAGACCCGCAGCAGCCGCTTGGCGCCGTCGACCAGCACCCGCGCGGACATCACCGAGTCCTCCTCGACCTTCCAGTCCGCCAGCCCGCGCTCGACCAGCCCGTCGCGAAGGGCGCCGATCATGTCCTGGGCTCCCAGGGAGAAGGGCTGCTCGTCCCGCGCGTGCTGCTCGGTGCGGGCGGCCGTCAGCGTCTCCTCGTCGGGGTACCAGCCGCTGTGCCGCGCCAGCGCGTCGAAGGCCTCAGGGCTGCGATCCCTCAGCGCCAGCACGAACAGCCGCGTGCCGCTGATCGCCTCTGCGAGCAGCCGTCCGAGGGGGTGGTCCATCGGGGGCTCGAGCCGCTCGAGCCGAGCCAGCTCCTCGTCCGCCCAGCTCGCCGGGTGGTAGCGGAGCGGCGGCGCGGCGACCCCCGAGCGGAAGGCCTGCCGGGCCTCGACCGCGTTGATCGGGTTCAGATACCGCGAGAAGGGGACCCGCTCGTAGAGCGCGTGCAGATCACGGTCGGCGTGCAGCAGAGCGGTGGGGAGGGGCTCCATCGTCGCGACCCTATACCAGGGTTAGTTGCCGGTCATGGACCTCGCCCAGATCGCCTCGCTGCAGCCGGATCAGCTGCGCGCCATCGTGCCCGGCTTCATCAACTCCTACTTCCGCGACGACCCCGCGATCGCCACACAGGCCGAGGAGCGGGTGCGCCAGGTGCTCAGCACCTCGACCGACCAGGAGATCCTGGAGACCATGGCGCTCTACGGCGCAGCGGGACAGGCCTACGAGCCGCACGAGGCCGCCCTGGTCCTTCGGCGCATCAGCCGCGCCTACATCCCGGTGCCCTGCGGCCAGGCCTCGCCCCAGGGCCTGGAGCACCTCGACGAGGCCCGTGGGCGCAGCCAGCTCTGGATCTGCAACCACCTCAGCTACGTCGACACCCAGGTCACCGACGCCCTGCTGGCCCGAGCCGGCCGGGCCGAGGCCGACGACATGCTGGTGGTGGCCGGCCCCAAGGTCTACTCGGAGCCCTTCCGACGCCTGGCTGCGGTCGCGCTGAACACGCTGATGACGGCGCAGTCCAGCCAGATCGCGACGAACAGCTCGGGCCTGTCCCCGCGCGAGATCGCGACCATCGCCCTGACCTCGCTGAGGCAGGCCGAGGCCTGGCGCAAGGAGCGCGGCCCCGTGCTGCTCTACCCCGAGGGCAGCCGCAGCCGGACCGGGCGCATGGGCACCTTCCTTCGCGCCGCGGCCCGCTACACCCGCGGGGTGGACCTGATCGTGCCGGTCGCGATCACCGGCAGCCAGGACCTGTTCGGCTTCGACGAGCGCATGCGGCCTGCCCGGGTGTCGCTGACCTTCGGCGAGCCCTTCACGCCCGGACCGGGCAAGACCGCCGGCCTCGAGGAGGCCTGGCGTCGCGTCTCGGCGCTGCTGCCGTCGGACTACGCGCCCACCCCGGACACCGTCCCCGTCGCCTGAGCTACTGAAGGACGGTCAGCTCCAGGCTCAGGTCCATGCGGATGTCCGAGCTCGTGCCGCCCACCTGGTGGACCTCGACCCCCAGGGCCACCAGGCCCGAGGTGAGCTGCTCGGGCTCCAGCGTGAAGCGGGTCCACTCCGTCTCGGTCGAGCCCGAGGCCGTCGAGCTGGCCAGGGTGTCCGCCTCGATGTCCCCGTCGGGCAGGTAGCGCCGCCCCAGCTCCTGGCCCTCCAACCAGACCATGCAGCCGTCGTCGCACTGCACCTCGAGCGTGGCCTCGATCAGGGTGCCCTCGGGCAGCTCCACCTCCTGACGGAACCAGGTGGTGACGTACTTGTTGCTGCTCTCGGCGCCGTAGCCGACGGTGGTCACGATGTCCGTGTCCCCGTAGCCCAGGGGAGCCCCGCCGCTGCTCCAGGCGCTGTCGTCGAAGCCGGCCGTGTTCCACCCCTCGCCAGGGTGGCTGCCCTGATCCCAGAAGCTCCACGTCGCGCCGGGCTCGACCACGCTGAGCTCAACCAGCGCGACCTCGCGGTTGACCTGGCCGGGGGTGCCCACGGCGGTCTTGATCCAGTCCTCGCCGCCGTCCGGCAGCCGCGCGAAGGCCGTGTCGGCGCTCAGGGCCGGGAACTGGACCCAGTCGATGCGCTCGCCCTCCGGGGACAGCAGTCCCACGGCCTCGCCGTCCGCGGACAGCCGATAGGGCAGGCTGTCCGGCTGCTCGCCCACGCCGTCCGCCCACAGCACCCGGTGCTCCCCGGGGCTCAGGGTGTAGCCCTCGGGCAGGGTCGCCTTGCCCGGCTCGGTGTAGTCGTCCGAGATCGAGTAGCCGCTCAGATCCACGGTGGTCGCGCCCGTGTTGAGCAGCTCCAGCCAGTCGCTCGCGACCCCCCAGGGGCTCAGGGTCGAGCCCCGGTTGTCGCTGACCAGCTCGTTGATCAGCACGCCGGGCAGCGCCTCCTGAGGCTCGCTGTCGGGCGGCTCCGAGTCGGCCGGGCTGTCATGGGTGAGCACCGAGTCGTCGGTCCCCTCGGGGACCACGGGGGTGTTGGGGCAGGCCATCAGCGCGAGGAGCATTCCGGGACGCTACCATCCACCGATGCAGCTCCTGCTCTGGCTCCTCGCCTGCCCTCCCAGCCCCCTCGTCGAGCCCGCCGAGGACGACAGCGAGCCCACGATCCACGACAGCCCGCAGGACAGCCAGGCCGCCCCGGCGCCGCAGGTCTGGATCAACGAGTTCATGGCCGACAACGGCGGCAGCAGCGCCGATCCAGCCGGAAACATCGTCGACTGGATCGAGCTCTACAACCCCGGTGAGCAGGAGCTGGACCTGGACGGGTGGTGGATCTCGGACGACGCCGAGGAGCCGCAGAGGCACGCGCTCAGCCAGGTCAGCGTCCCCGCCGGCGGCTTCCTGGTGCTCTACGCCGACGGCGCCCCCGAGCTCGGCCCCGAGCACCTGGACCTGTCCCTGGACAAGGCCGGCGAGGTGCTGCTCCTCACCGACGCCGAGGGACGGCGCGTCGACCAGCTCAGCTTCCCGAGCCAGGGCCTCGACGTCGCGGCCGCGCGAAGCAGCGACGGCGCACCGACCTGGCTGCTGACCGCCAGCCCCAGCCCGGGGGAGCCCAACCCGAGCGTCGCCCTGGACGCCCCCACCAGCGACAGCGAGGCGCTCTGCGGGCTGACGTCGCTGCCTCAGCCCGCCTGGTTCGTGGAGGGCGACACCGTCGAGCTCGCGCTGAGCTGCGAGGGCGAGCTGTCCCTGGACAGCGCCGAGGTCGAGCTGATCCGCGCCCCCGAGGGCGCCGTCCTGGCCGGCGGCAGCCTGAGCTTCGGGACGGGCCTGGCCGACGCCGGGGTGCACCGGTTCGTGTTGAGCCTTCGCGCCGCTGGCGCCACAGACCACGTCCCCGAGGCCGGCGAGGTCCAGGCCTGGGTGGCCGACGACTACGACAACCCCGACAACGAGCTGGTGGACCCCCTGCTCTACACCGAGGAGTGGGGCCTGCCCGTGGTGCACCTGGATCCCGAGGGCGCCGTCTCACAGAGCTACGGCGACGCCACGGTCAGCGTCCAGGGCAGGGCCTACACCGGCCAGATGAAGATCCGCGGCGCCTCCTCCGCCAGCTTCCCCAAGCCCAGCTACACGCTGGCCTTCGAGGACGAAGAGGTGGTCTTCCCGGGCTGGGAGCGCAGCCGCAAGCGCATGGTCCTGCTCTCGACCTTCGACGACAACGCCTACACGCGCCAGAAGTTGATCTACGACCAGTGGGAGGCCACCGCCGAGGTCTCGGGCGACCACCGGCTCTGCCCACACACCGAGTTCGCGGTGGTCTACCTCGAGGGCGTCTACTTCGGCCTGTACGTGCTCCTGGACCACGTCGACGACGAGTTCCTGGCCCACCGTGGCCTGAACGGCGACGGCAACCTGTACAAGGCCGTCAACCATGAAGCCAACTTCTACCTGACGGGCACCAACGGCTCCGCCAAGTCCGACCTGGCCTCGGGCTACGAGAAGAAGGAGGGCGAGCCGGTCGACGACTTCTCGGACCTGCAGGCCCTGGTCGCCTTCACGGGCGGCTCCGAGGCGGCCGAGATCGTCGCCGACAACAGCTACCTGGACCCGGTCGAGTTCATGGACTGGTTCCTGCTCGTTCACTACGCGCTGGCCGAGGACTCCGCGGGCAAGAACTCCTACCTGTTCAACGACCCTCTGGACGGTGGGTTCCGCTTCGTCCCCTGGGACTTCAACCACGCCTGGGGCCAGAACTGGTACACGGCGCGGAGGTCCTCGGACTCGCTGAACGAGTACAAGGCCTACAACCTGGTCTTCTGGGCGCTGCAGGACGACGAGGCCGCCACCACCGCGCTCTGGGAGCGCTTCGAGCTGCTCCGGGGCGAGGGCGGCCCCTACGACCTGGGCTGGCAGCTGGCCCAGCTCGACACCTACTACGCCCAGATCCAGCCCTCGGCGACCCGCGACTGGGCGCGCTGGGAGGAGTCCTACCGCAGCCACTGGTGGGCCGCCTACCGCTCGGACTGGACCAGCTACGAGGAGGAGAAGGCCTACCTCTACCTCTGGGCCGAGGAGCGGGCGGCGCTCTTCGACGCCATCCACCCCTGAGGGCCCTTCAGCACATCATCAAGGCCTCGCGCCCGGCCCGACGGACCAGCAGGAACTGCGTCGCCGAGAGACCCAGCGCGTCCAGCGCCTCGGCCAGCTCGCTGGCCGCCGAGTGGTGCGGCAGGCCTCGCACCCGCAGCTCCAGGCCCATGTCCTCGACCACCGCCGTCGCCACGATCAACGCCGCGCACTCGGGGTGGGCGTAGCCCTGCACCCGCAGGCTGTGGTGATGGCCCAGCACGTCGCGCAGCTGGGGCGCCAGGCCCCAGATCTGCGCCAGGTACCAGGACAGCGTGGCGTGCCCGGCCTCGAGCATGGGCAGCGAGCGGACCAGCGGCTCCTGCTCCAGCTCGGAGGCGACGATGGCGCCGGCGAGCAGCCCGACGTCGGCCAGCTGCGCCTCGGCCACGCTCCCAAGGCCGGACGGGGGGACCGGGTCGAGGCCGGGGAGGCGTTTACCGTCGCGTCGTACGTCGGGTACGACGACAACCGCAAGATGGTCCGCGGCAACATCAAGCTGCAAGGCGCCAGCGGCGCGCTGCCCGTGTGGATGGGGGCGGTCGAGGCGCTCTACGATGCGGGGCTGATGGGCAACCCAGGCGACGCGGTCGAGCCCGAGCACACGGTGCGGGTACAGGTCGTCGACCTGAGTGGCTTGCCGGGGGCAACGGAGGAGGACCGATCCGTCCGAATCTACGGTGACGAGCGTGGACCGGAGCGTCGCTTCGCGCCGTTCGCGGAGCGAGCCCAGGAGATGGAGGCCGAGGCCGAGGCGCTGCCCGCTGAGCTCGACATGCCAGGACCTGCCTATGGCGTCCCGGACCCCGTGGGGGATACAGCGGCCCCGGTGACGGAGCCCCGACTGGGTCCGTCCATCTGG
>CALGIB010000609.1 GCA_937915955.1 uncultured Pseudomonadota bacterium | reverse complement strand
AGACCGGGAACTCCCAGGCGATGGCGATGGAGTCCGGCTCGACCCCCAGGCCCTGAAGCTCGCTGACCAACTCCCGGCTGCAGCGCCCCATCTCGCCGATGTCCTCGGGGTCCTGGTCGGCCAGGATCGACGCGAAGCGGTCCGGCCGAGGAGCGGCCTCGGTGCCGACGACCACAGCGATCCGGTGCCCGGGGCTCATGCGCTCGAGCGGCCGGATGACCAACAGGTCCCCGTCCTGGCCGGGGCTCAGGTCCATCTCGGCGAAGGTGCGCAGGTCCAGCCCGGTGTCCAGATCGATCATGCGCACCGCGCCCGGGCCCTCGGTCGGGTGACGTCCGGGGAGCGCCGAGGGGTCCACGCCCTCGATGCGGACCACGGCCGACTGAACCACCGAGAAGCCCTCGCGGGCCCGCAGGCGCTGCACGTCGAAGGAGGTCTCCACCTCGGGCATCAGGCCCTCGGGGATGGCCACCCGTCCCTCGCCGTCGATCAGCTGAAGCGAGGGATAGGGCCACAGCGGGCCCTGGCCCGTGAGCCCGGCTTCAGCTCCCCACGGGTTCGCGCAGGCGAGCAGGGACAGGAGCATCGAGGACCTCCGAGGGTGGTGCACCGAGCAGGAGCGAGTCGAGGCGGACGGTGAACGCGTCGATCAAGATAGCGCCCCCTCCGCGGCGCTGCAGACCGCGGGCGCGGGCGACGAGCATGCCCTCGCCCCGAGGCCAGCTGGAGGCCGGTGGCAGCGCCTCGCGCTTGAGCCAGCGTTCGATCGGGCTGACGCCCTCGGTCTGGCAGACCTCGTCCATGACCTGCCGGACCTGCTCGGCGCGCTCGGGCAGCGCGCCCCTGTCCACAGCCAGCGCCACCATCTGCGCCCGGACCAGCGACTCCGCCGCCCAGTCCACGCACTCCTTCACCGTCAGGAAGTACAGGACTGTCTTGACGAGCTTTCGAATCGGCCACCAGAACAACTTCACGAGCATCCGCTTGAGCAGCGAGTCGTCGTCGCGGGTCAGCACCCCGACGCAGTCCTCGCTGAGATCCAGGCCTCGCTGTCGAGCGACGAAGCGGTACAGCGCTCCCTGGAGCCGGCGGCCCATCCACACATCCGCGAAGGGCAGCGGCAGCAGCGGGCACAGGCCGATCAGCGCGGCGAGCTCCGCGATTCGCGCGTCATCGAGGGCCTCGTCCTTCACCTGCTCTCCCATACGGATCGACCGAGTGATACGACACGCAGCGATGCAAGCACTCATCGATGACGCGGTGGAGATCCTCGAGGGTCGAGGGGGTCTCCTCCTCAGCTGCGAGCACGCCAGCAACCGGATCCCCGATCCGGTGACCCTCTCCGAGGCCGACCAGCCTTGGTTGGACACGCACTGGGCCTGGGATCCAGGCGCTCCCACCGTGCTCAGGCACCTGGTCCGGCGCTGCGACGCGACCGCGGTGCTGGCTCGCTTCTCGCGGCTGCTCTGCGACGCGAACCGCTCGATCGATGACCCGACGTGGATCGTCGGCAACATCGAGGGGCATGACCTCAGCTTCAACCGTCGGGTGCCCGCCGAGGAGCGCCGGCGCCGACAGGACCACTACTACGCGCCCTACCACTCGGCTCTGGACGTCGCCGCGAACCTCGTCGCCGAGCGAGCGACGCCCTTGCTGCTCTCGATCCACAGCTTCACGCCGGTCTACCTGGGCCAGCGCCGGAGCATGGAGCTGGGCATTCTGTTCGACGACCACGAGGAGCTGGCCGAGGCCTTCAGCAGCAGCCTCACCGAGCAGGGCTTCTCGGTGGCGATGAACGAGCCCTACTCGGGGAGAGAGGGGCGGATGTACAGCGCCACGCGGCACGGCAGCGGGAACGGGCTCCCCTACCTCGAGCTGGAGCTGCGCCAGGACCTCGGCGAGACCGAGGCGGAGTGGGCCCGGGTCGCCGATCGGGTGCTCAACGCTCTACGGGCTGCAGGGCTGGTTGCCCCGTGAAGGTCCAGGCGGGCACGACCTCGCCGTCCTGATGCAGAGACCATCGACACCGGCCCTCCTCGCACCCGCAGCTGTCCAGGACGTGGAAGCAGAGCCGGACCTCGCAGGTCGTCATCCGGTCCGCACCCAGCGCCGCGCACGTCTCTCCCGAGCATCCGGCGCGCTGACAGTCGGCGTCCACCGCGCACTCTCCGTCCGCCTCGGGGAGCTCGACCCGATCCAGGCAGCCCTGGTAGAGGCCGGCCGCATCCCGGATCGTGATCTCGGTCAGGGGCTGAAGACCCTCAGGCAACCGCAGGGCTGGCCGGTTTGGCGCCGCGATCCCCTCGGGCAGCGGATCGGCGGGGTCCTCGGGGAACTCGTTCCAGCATGTGCAGGCCAGGAGCAGGAGCATCCGTCGCTCTAGCTCGGCCGACCGCCGCGGGCCCGAAACGCGGGATTGTCGAGCTTGTTCCGAGCCTTGACAGGAGCTTGATTTTCGAGCCCCTGGGAGCCTTGGACGCCGCAATGACGATGGGCTACTAACCGGCCCCTCGCGCGGGCCCCCTACCCGCCGCCCCCCAACCGGAGGCGACATGTCAGAACGTCGCAGTGGGCTGTTCGCAGCATCGGTGCTGTTGGGCCTCACCGCCCTCACCGCGTGCCAGAACATCGACATCACGGCCGACCAGCACGAGTTCCCCAAGGGGAGTCACTCCCTGGACCCTCGGGAATACGGCTGGGGCCCTCAGGGGGACACCGACGTGCAGTGGCGGACCTCCGTCGGCCGCGTCGAGCAGCCGTTGGTTGAGCTTGGTCGTCTTGCGCACGAAC
>CALGIB010000608.1 GCA_937915955.1 uncultured Pseudomonadota bacterium | reverse complement strand
CCTTCGAGGTCGTGGTGGCCGACATCTTCGACCGCCTGCGCATCCCGGTGCTGCGCGTCTTCCCGGGCGAGCAGTTGGAGATATGGCTGACCGAGGCGGGCTACGCGGACGTGCGGGTGAGCCGCCGGATCCGCAACTCCGAGAGCTTTCGGGCCATCGGCGTCAAGCGCTAGCTCAGATCACGAACTTGAGCTGGTAGGCCACGAAAGGGGGCATCGCCTTGGTGTAGGCGCGGTCCTTCAGGTAGGGCTGCGCGATGACCGTGTGCGTCCACTTGCCGTCGTAGGTCGGGATCTGGACCAAGGCGCCCGTGCGGAGCAGGTGGTCGTCGGCAACGGTGGTCATGCGGTAGCTGGTCAGGCTGCCAAGGCGCAGCACCGAGCCGTTGTCGGGGTCGCGGTCCAGCTCGTACATCAGGATTCCGTTGCCCTGGACCAGGTTCTCGCCGCCGCTGTCCGCGAAGCGCATCATCACCTCCAGCTCGCGCTCGAACCAGTAGTCGTAGCGGTCGGTCAGCTCGGGGCTGCTCACCATCCAGCGGGACCAGTCACCGTTGAGCAGGACGATGACGTCGCCGGGGCCGGCCCCGACCTTGGCCTTCAGCGTGACGCTGGCGCCGTAGTGGTAGCCGCGGCCCGTGGACTGGGCGTCGTTGGCCTCGACGTAGGCCTCGATGTCCTCGTTCAGGCCGTAGTTGTCCTCCCAGCTCTCGTACCCGACCACCGTCTGGAAGTTGCCGAAGTACTGGTCGAAGTAGGCATACGGCGTGATGTCGAGCATCGCGAAGGGCGTGAACGTGGCGCGGCCGCCTGCTCGGACGAAGGCCGGCGTGCCAGCGACCTCGGCCTCGAGCTTGAGCGCGGCGGGCTCTAGCAGGACGGACTCCGGCTTGGCCCAGGGCATGGGCACGACCAGGCCTGGGCGTAGGTTGACCTGTGTGCCGAGGCGCCAGTAGGCCAGCGAGACGCGCCCGTCGAAGGTGGGCGTCACGTCGGCCGCCTGGGCCGTGCTCAGGGAGAGGAGGAGGGTCAGCATCCGTGGACGCTAACCCAGGTGCCGCCCGGGTTTCAGGGGCCCTCTAGAACCTGGCCCGCAGCATGATGTTGAAGCCCAGCGCCTGCCGCACGTTCGCCGGCTCGCTGACCCGCTCCAGGTCGCCGTCCGCGTTCACCACGGAGCGGCTCAGGTTGTTGTCGACCGTGTACAGCAGCTCACCTACGGCGATCGTCGAGGGGCTGATGTCGTACTGAAGGCCGAGCACAGAGCTGAGGATGTTGTAGGCCTTGCCGTCGGGCGTCTGCTCCTTGTCCCGGCTGCTGTACTGCACGTAGACGCGGCCGCTGTCCGGATCCTTGTAGGTCGCGGGCTGCATCATGCCGATGCCCAGCTGGGGCGACAGGCGGGGGCCCTCGAAGAAGTGCGAGACGCTGAGCCGGCCGTAGAGCTGGGGCGTGGTCTCGAGCGAGGAGGGGATGCTCGTGCCCGAGGTGAAGCCCGGCACGTTGAACAGGATGTAGGGCAGGTCCTTGTAGACCAGGTCGGTGGCCAGGGTCGTGTTGTGCATGACGAAGCGCGCCTGCACGTCGCCGGCCCAGGCGACCTCGTTCACGGTCGCGCCTTCGTTGTCGGCGTCGAGCAGGTTGTGCACCAGCCGGTCGACCTCGGCCTGGACCAGCAGGCCCGCGCCGTCGAGCTGGTCGTGGCTGATGTAGCTGTCGCGCTCGAAGTCCGGGCTGTTCCGGTACAGGCGCAGCTCGCCGGACTGGATGAAGTCCAGGTCGTTCGTGGTCCGAAAGGCCACCTGACCGCTGGTGCCCAGCGCCTTGATCAGCTCGCCGTACAGCTCGCTGCTGGCGTCCCGCATGTTCAGCATCTGGCCCTGCTGGAAGCTGCCGAGCCCGCCCTCGAGCCGCAGCTTCTCGAAGAGCGTGACGCCGCCCCCCGCGAGCAGCGCGTGGTAGGCCGCGTTGCGCGTGCCCTGCCAGTCGGGCTCGCTGCGCTTGTTGATCGCGGACTTGGCGCCGGCGAAGACGTAGTTGCCGCCACGCTGCCACTGGATGCGGGCTCCGGGCATCGCGCCCACCGCTGGCGTCAGGATCTCCTTGCCGCCGTAGGACAGGTCGTAGGAGTAGCCCAGGCGGAAGCGGCCGGCGTCCACGGCGTAGCCGGTCAGCGACACCGTGTGGTCATCGTCCTCGCCGATCTCACGCACGATGCGCACGTAGCTACCGTCGTCGCGCACATCGACGCCGCGCTTGCTCTCGTCGGGGTTCAGGTAGGGCGTGTACTGCAGCACGAAGGCCGCCTCGGTCCACCAGCCGTCGAGGTAGCCGTCGCTGCGCTTGTAGAGCACCAGGTGGCCCTGGCTGATGTCGTCGGTGTAGCGGCCTTCGTAGTTCTCGAAGAACGTCTGGTTCCCCCGCATGACGAAGTTCGCCGAGGGCGAGTGCACCTCGGGGCCGGCGCGCAGGTTGTCGTCTTCCAGCGCCGTGGTGACGGCGATGTCCACGAAGTCGCCGGCGAAGGCGGGGGACAGCAGCAGGATCAGGGCAGACACGGCTCACCAGGGGCGTGGGAGTGGGGGAACTCGCCGGGAGGGTCCGGCATGCGAGGTCCCGAAGATGCGGGTGGGCCGCCCGCCGCGACGGACAGGTCGTCCGGGTCGCGCGGCAGCAGGATCCACTTGTCGAAGACCTGGTTGAGGATGCCCTGCACGTAGGGGATCTCCAGGCCAGCGGTGGGCACGAAGTCGGGGATCGTGACGTTGTTGTCGACGTAGAAGCAGTCGCCGATGGGCCACTGTCCGTAGTCGACGTAGTCGAGGTAGTCCTCGTCGGTGCCGGAGAACCCGGCGGGCACGGTGACGTCCTCGATGCGCACGATGGCGCTCTCGAGCCCCTCGAGGCTGGCCAGGTCGGCGCAGTTGCTGGCGCTGATGAGCACCGGCTCAGGCGGGGTGACCAGCTCGTCGTCGCCGATGACGTAGGTCGGGAAGCTCAGCTGGGTGCTGCCCAGGTACTCCTGGTTGGAGCCCGTCAGCAGGGTCACGCGCGAGCCGACCAGGGTCTCGTCGCTGGGCTTGCTGAAGGTGTAGACGAAGAGGTTGTTGTAGGACCCCGGCTCGTCCGCCATGTCCGTGATCCAGTAGCCGTTCACGCCCACCGCGCTGACGCGGACGTCGCGGTCGAGGGCGCGGATCTCGGCGAACTCCCCCGCCAGCTGGTTGCTCTCGACGTCCTCGATCTCGTTCATCTCCGCCAGCGTGGGCAGCGCGTAGTAGAGCGGCGGGTCCGTGACGCCTGTGGCGAAGCTGGGCTGGCGTCCCGTCGAGCTGTCCTTGTCGCCCTCGTCCGAGAACCACAGGCGCGTCGGGCCGAAGCCATTGCGCAGCTCGATGTCGCCCTCGAACACGCCCTCGCTCAGCGAGATCCACTTCTCCTGCTCGAGGATGCCGGGGCGCACCTTGACCGAGAGGTCCCCGGTGAAGGGGTAGGGGTCGCCGTCCACGTCCAGGGTCTCGACGCGGACCCGCAGGGGCACCACGTCCGTGGTGAAGGCCAGGGGGCTCTCGGCGCTGCCGAGGTCCTCGGTGAGCACCGTCACGTAGACGAAGGTGGGCTCGACCCGCTCGGTGGCGATCTTCTGGGGGGCGCAGGCCAGCAGCGTGAGCAACATCAGAACACCGGCTGGATGCGGCCGTCTTCGACGGCGACGTTGTTGTCCGGATCCGGCAGGTAGTACTGGTCCGTGATGGCGGCGCGGACGACGTCGCGGATGCTGATGCCCGTGTCGAACTGGGTCGTGTTGCGCTCGAGCATCGAGAAGCCCGAGCCGCCGTGGGCGATGTAGTTGTTCGTCGCAAGCTCGTACGTGCCGTCCAGGTTCAGCGGCACGCCGTTGATGAAGATCTCCTCGGCGAGCTTGTCGCGGCAGTTCATCGTGAAGCGGATGCCCGAGACCTGGGCCTGGCTGTTGCAGCCGCGCTCGGAGCTGCGCTCGCTGACGTAGTCCAGCAGCTCCTGGACCTCACGGCCCGACAGGAACATCGTGGTGACCGTGTTGTCGAAGGGCATGGAGTTGAAGAGGTCGTCCAGGGTGATGTCCCAGGTCTCGCCCTCCTCCAGGTTGGCGCCGATGTCGGAGCGGATGCCCAGGGTGTTGGTCACCGCGATCTCGGTCTCCACGCCCGGGTAGGAGCGCATCGCCTCGGCGGTGAAGTTGCCCAGCATCGAGTCGCCGCCGAGGCTGCCATAGCGGGTCAGCTTCTCGGTCGCGACGCCGATGACCTGGTCCAGGCGGTAGGTCTGGTCGAGCACGTCGACGTACTCCTCGAGGATGTCCTCGATCTCGCTGTCGCCCTGGCTCACGGTGCTCGAGCTGATGGGGAACAGCTCGTAGCTGTGGGACAGGATCTCGCCGCCGTCCTCGCTGACGCGCACGACCACGTCCAGTCGGCCGACGAACTTCGCGAAGGCGCCCGAGTGGACCACGGGGATGCGCTTGCCGGTCTCCTCGTTCGTCACGACCAGGGGCGGGTCGATGGCGACGTGGTGGTGGCCCCCGATGATGAGGTCCAGCTCGGGGATGTCCCGCGCGTGCTCGATGTCGTCGTCCAGGCCCATGTGGGACACCGCGACGATGAGATCAGCGCCCTGGGCCTTGAGGATCCAGGCCTCCTGGCGGATGGCCTGCTCGGCGGGGATCACGGTGATGCCCATCGAGTTGTCCTCGTCCGAGATGCTGTTCAGCGAGGACAGGTTGGCCAGCCCGATCACCCCGACCCGCAGGCCGTCCAGCTCGTAGAGCTTGCTGGGCAGGCTGATGCGCTCCAGCTCGTTGGACCAGGGCTCTTCGCTGGACTCGAAGTCGTAGTTCGCGGCGAGCAGGTCGTAGCCGGCGTGCGAGGACATCTGGGCGTAGAGGTTGTGGGCGCCGGCGTCGAACTCGTGGTTCGCGATGACCGCAGCGTCCAGGCCCGTGGCCGACAGGGTGCGGACCTCGGCCTCGCCCTGGAACTCGTTGAAGATGATGGCCCCCTGGAAGCAGTCGCCGCTGTCCAGGTGCAGGCTGCGCCCGGCCTCGGCCCGCTCGCGCTTGATGACCGCGGCCATGCGGCTGATGCCACCGTAGTCGGTGGCCCCGTCGGCCAGGCCCAGCCCGTTGTCCGTGAAGGACGGATCGAACTGGTAGGGCAGCAGGCGCGAGTGGATGTCGCTGGTGTGCAGGATGGTCAGGCGGACGTCCTGACCCGCCAGCGCGGGCACCTCGACCTGCTTCTCGGTGGGGATGAACTGTGCACAGGCCGTCAGGGCGAGCAATGCGGAAGCTGCGGCGATGGTGCGCACCAGGGACCCCGGGCTCGGGAAGCCGCGCGGGTATCGCGCTGTCCGGGGCCCCGCAATCGCGCCGACCGGCCACCCTCGCGTGCGCGCGGGACCTGGGTTAACGGGCCGACTATTTCTGGGCTCTGCCCAGGTGCCCATCGAGGTCCCCTCACCATGAAGAAGCTGCTGCCGGCGGGCCTGCTGGCGACCCTGCTGCTGCCGTCTGTGGCCCAGGCCACCGCCTGGGAAGCCAAGACCATGCGGGCGCCGATGTCCGCGCGCGAGGTCGAGCGTCCGCTCAAGATGAACAAGGGTTGGCTCGAGCTCGGTCTGGGCACCGACGTCAAGCAGTCCCAGGGCTACTGGAGCGCCGAGGGCGAGGCCGTCGACTTCGAGTCCGCCGAGTTCCTCTACACCACCGAGTACCTGCGGATCCGCTACGGATTCTCGCCCCGGATCGAGTTCTGGTGGCAGGCCCCCGTGCACTACATCCGGCTCCAGAACCCTGCGCTGGGCACGGACACGGACGGCATGTACCTGGGCGACCCCCGCTTCGGGCTCCGCTACGAGCTCTACCGGACGGACGCTCCGCTCACCTCCGTCGTCGGCGAGATCGAGATGAAGGTGCCCGCGGGCAATGAGGTCCCCGGCAGCTACATCGCCGGCCCCGCGACCTTCCAGAACTTCGTGACCACCACCGGGACCCCGGACCTCCGCCTCGGCGCCTCGGGCAAGCGGCAGTTCGGCATCTTCGCGGTGCAGGGCGGCGGCCACTTCACCCATCGCTTCTCGGGTATGGCCGGCTACTTGATCGAGACCGACTACAACCAGTTCAACGCCCGCATCAAGCCGGGCTGGGAGCTGGACGCCGACGTCTCGGGGACCGTGCAGCTGGGCCCCGTCGCTCTGCGCGCGGGGGGCTGGGCCGAGACCCACAGCGCCGTCCGGATCGGCACCACCTCGCCGGGCCTCTTCCCCGACCAGAACCTCGAGGAGGTCGAGGGCAGCGACGGCTCCAGCTACGGGCTCGAGGGCGGCCTGACGCTCTCGGCCACGCGCAGCCTGGACCTGGTCGCCGGCGTCTCGCACCCCCTCGGCGGCGAGGACCTGATGTTCTTCCCCATCGAGGACCTGCACCCAACCCGGGGCACGACGTGGTCCGGCTCCCTCGAGTTCCGTTTCTAGGAGTCCCGCAGATGCGCCTTCGCACCCTCCTCTCCGGGGCACTCCTCGCCAGCGCGGCCATGACCTGGTCGACCCGCGCCGAGGCGAAGTTCTCCCGCGATTACAATGACCCGGACCTCGACTGGTACACCATCGAGACCGAGCACTTCGCCGTGCACTACCCGGTCTCCAAGGTCACCTCCGAGGAGGGCAACGACCACTACATCAACGCGGAGTACTCCGCGCGCAAGACGGCCAAGGTCTCCGAGGAGATGTGGCCGCTGATGTGCGCGGAGCTGAACTACTTCCTCAAGGAACGCATCCACGTCGTCATCCTCGACCAGCCTGACCGGCTCGAGGGCTTCACGATCCCCAGCTTCGACTGGATCGAGATCTCGGCGAACCCGGGGGGGTACTTCTACCGGATGCGCGGGCGCGGAGAGTGGTTCTCGGACGTCATGATCCACGAGTTCGCCCACGTGGTCTCGCTGAAGGCCAGCAACGCGCTCGCCGAGGGCAACCAGGGCGCGCTCATCGGAGGCCTCTACAACGACGGCATCCGGGACACGTCCACGGGTGTCGAGCTGCGGCCCGGCCAGGGTGACCCGTGGTGGTGGACCGAGGGCGGCGCCGAGTTCTGGTCGGACAACACCGGCTACTACGTCTGGACCAGCGCCCGAGACGCGAACATCCGCATGACCGTGCTCGAGGACCGGCTGCTGACCTACGACGAGTGGGAGAGCCGGGTAGACGCCAACGACTGGGGTGACGGCGAGCGCGGCTACCAGCAGGGCTTCAGCATGGCGCTGTACCTGCGGGAGCGCTTCGGCGACGAGACGATGGCGCGCATGGCCATCGAGTACGGCAAGGGCTGGCGCCCGAACTGGGAGACCGTCATCGAGGACGTGCTCGGCATCGACGGCCGCACGCTCTACGAGGACTGGAGGAAGTACATCACCGAGAAGTACGAGGTCCAGGAGGCCGCGATGATCGCGGACGGCCTGGTCGAGGGCTACCCGGTGGACGGACCCAAGCCCTGGCAGCCGACCACCCCCGACGCTCGGGACGAGTGGATGTCCGAGAGCCGGCGCGACCGCGAGAAGAAGCGGCACGCCACGGGCACCTGGGACATCGAGGGCCGCGTGTCGGACGACGGCCGCTGGTACGGCAAGAACAGCCGCGGCGCCATCGTGGTCGAGCAGATCGGCGAAGGGGGGCTCTACGCCTTCAACGAGGGCGGCGCCGTCGATCCCGAGTCCGCTCAGCGGGCCGGCGAGATGAGCAAGGCCTACGGCGCGGAGTTCATGCACGGCTGGGACTTCATCCCCGGCCAGGACGCGATGGTCGTGACCACCTCCGAGGCCAGGGACGTCGGCAAGTGGCACTACTGGACCCGGACGGGCCTGACCACGGACGGCTACGACTGGAAGGCCCTGGGCATCATCCAGCTCGAACCCCACGAGCTCAAGGACAAGGGCCGCGACTACGAGAGCCTGTCCAACGACACCGTCATGGGCCGGGAGAAGACCCAGGTCCCGCTCTCGATCATCCCGAACACCCTGCGCGCGACGGACCCCGCCGTCAGCCCCGACGGCCAGCAGGTGGCCTTCCTCCAGTACGAGGATGGCGGACTCAACGTCGGCGTCATCAACATGGACGGCAGCGACAAGCGCCTGCTGACGAGCTTCACCGACGGCACGATGTTCCAGCACGTGGACTGGTCGCCCGACGGCCAGAACCTGGTGGTGTCCATCTACCGCAACTACCAGAACGATCTGGTCGTCATCCCCCTGGACGGCGGCCCCATCCGGCCCCTGACCTGGGACGCCGCGGAGAGCTTCGACCCGCACTGGGCCAAGGACGGCAAGGTCTACTTCACCTCGGATCCCGACGGCGTCTTCAACATCTACAGCGTCGATCCCGAGACGATGGAGGTGCTGCAGATCACGAACGTGCGCGGCATGGCCGAGTGCCCCTACATCACGCCGGACGGCAACATGGTGTTCTCCATGTACACGGGCCACGGCTGGAAGATGTACGGCCTGCCCAAGGAGCAGTTCCTGAACCGGCCCGCCACGGACCGCTTCGTCACCGCGCCGGACATGGACATGGTCAACGCGTCGCTGGAGTACCGCGAGGACCTGTCGATGTTCGAGTCGATGACCACGCGGTACCGCTGGACGAAGAGCATGATGCCGCCGACGGGCGCTCCCATGATCCGGTACTCGAACGACACGATGACCAACTGGGGGGTCTCGGGCGGCTTCTACGTCTTCCTGCAGGACTTCGTCGAGAACCACGTCGTCTACGTGTCCGCCGAGCTGGGCGAGGACAGCGACATCGCCTTCCAGTACTCGAACCAGACCTTTCACCCGACGCTGAGCCTCTTCGCTCGCGCCGGCAAGAGCAAGTTCGACTTCGCCCGCGCGCTCGACGCAGACGACGACCCCTCGACCACGGACGACATCGAGATCTACGAGGCGGAGCAGGTCCAGACCTACGCAGTGGTCCAGGGTGCCCTCTACTACCCTTGGAGCAGCGCGCTCTTCGTCGGAGCCGGCGCCCGAGGCGTGACCTACGGCTTCCAGACGGTCTCCGATCGGGACTTCGAGCCCTTCATGGTCAACGCCGCGGCCTTCGGCTTCGCGTCCTGGTCGAACATCAGCGCGCGCTACGCCGGGAACGCCAACCCCCGCGGCGGCCGCACCGTCGACCTCAACTACATGCGCGGCTTCACCGACATCGTCTACAAGGGCTACTACGGCGTGGACGTGGACGACGGCGAGCAGCTGGACGCCTACGGGTACAACCGGTACGAGGGCCGCTGGACCGAGAACTGGGCGGTGCGCCCGCCCTGGGGCTGGGACCCGCTGGGCCTCCTGGGGCTGGCCAGCGACCGTCAGCACACGCTGGTGACCGACGTCCAGGTCGGCGTCATCGACCGCAACGTGCAGTACAACGATGAGTTCCGGGCCGGCGGTCGGCACCCCTACTTCTGGGGAGACGGCTCCATTCAGCCCAACACGATGTTCGCGGGCTACCCGGGCGGGAGCCTTGGCGGCGAGACGATGCTCATCGCGGCGCTGGCCTACCGCTTCCCGATCAAGACCGACATCAACAAGAAGATCGGCCCCCTCTACATCTACGACCTGCACGGGCAGGTCATGGGTACGGCAGGAAACCTGTGGTCGTACCGGCCGCCCCAGAAGGCGGGCGACTACTACACCAACCGCTTCGACGCCCGGGTGGCCTACGACCCCTCTGACATCCGCCGCGAGATCCCCTTCGTCGACTACAGCTACAAGAACTCGCCCGTGGACCCCGTCACGGGGCAGGTGGACAAGAACTACCTGCTGACGGACGCGGGCGCCGAGCTTCGGCTGTCGGCCTCGATGTTCAACCGCGGGTACTGGAACAGCTTCGCGCGGCTCGCCTACGGCTTCAACGAGATCCGCGGCGCTGGCGACGTGAACGGTGACGACATCCTCAGCACCGCCGACAACGGCCTGGGTGACTCGCTCTCGAACGAGACCGAGAAGCCTGGCCTGCGTCTCTACATTGGCCTCGGTACGGGCTGGTAGGAGATCAAATGACTCAGCTTCCCCTGCTCCTGGTCCTGGCCTGCGGTCGCAACGCCACCGAGTCCGACGTGAAGATGGCCGGCGTCGGGCTGAACCCGGACGACATCGGGCCGGCCCCCGAGGACTTCGGCGGGCTGGTCGAGCTCGACTACGTCGACTTCGCCGGTGGCGGGCTCAGCCTCGCGGCGCTCGGGTTCCAGTCCTACGACGAGATCGGACCCGGCTTCGTCAGCTTCAAGCCGCCCTACGCGGCGGTCTATGCGCTGGCCTTCATCTTCGATGACCTGGTGCCCGCGCCGGACGCACACCACGGCTCCATCGGGATCCCGCCGACCGTCGACGACGCCTGCTGGACCACCTACGAGCCCTTCTCCTACCTGATGGCCAGCACGGTCGAGCTCGGCGACGAGATCCGGGTGCACAACGCCGACGACAGCGTGGACCTGACCGTGGGCCGGGTGCCGGAGCTCTACCCGCCCGACCCGCAGGACATCTTCGTCTACTACAGCGCGGTCGAGTCCTACGTGGCGACGCCCATGACCCACTGGGTGCCCAGCGACGACGGCGGCTTCGAGGAGGCCACTCTGCGTGCACGGAACTGGGGCTTCGGCGAGGAGGTCAGCCTCAGCTTCATGGGCGGGATCCCGCCTCTCGAGGCTCCCGTCAGCAGCATCCCCCGACCCAGCGCCTCGGTGGGCGACCCCAGCATCATCCTCCCAGACGACCCGGGCGACGTCTCCCTGGCCTGGGACGGGCCCGTGTACCAGTCCGGAACCGGACTGGTCGAGGAGTCCGGCAGCTGGAAGACCTGCATCAGCTACCTGGGTTCGGCTTCCCGCTCCAACGTCGGCAACATCACAGGCGCGCACCAGAAGCCGCTGTGCGAGAGACGCGCGAACATGCCGACGGACACGTCCGTCGTTCCCGGTCAGATGTACACCGGCCCGTGGGACACCGAGGACGGCACCGTCACCTTCGAGTGGGAGCCCGGCAGCGGCGATGACGGGGGCTTCGTCACCCTCAACGTCCGCTTCCTCGGCCCGGTGGACCGAACCTCCGACGGGTTCCTCGTCCAGCGCGTTCCCGTCGACGCGACCGACAGCATCCAGTCCCAGTGGAGAAACCTGGTCGATGACGGGACGGTCCAGGGCGAGGTGCCCCAGGGCTATCGCTGGGCCCAGGCTTGCGAGACGGACGACGACTTCGAGTACGTGTTCGACAACCGCCTCGAGACCTCTGACGGCGGGCTCATCGACACCCTCCAGGGCGACCCGACCTACAACCTGGTCGAGGTCAGCTGCCGGCTCGCAGACGACGGCGAGTTCACGCTCGCCTCGGCCGAGCACCTCTCCCGGGCCCTCGAGTACGCCACGGCGCACGACGCGGGCGGGGCGATCTTCTACTTCTCGCGCAGCACCGAGGCCGAGGCTTCGGTGCCGCCGGTCAAGGACCAGGCGGGGTTCAAGCGCGAGATCAGTCCCATCAAGCTGCGAGCGAACGCCGTCAAGGTCGGTCGCTTCTGGCTCGACGATCCCTCCGACCTCGCTTCGGGGAACCAGCCATGAACCAGCCTAGCTTCTTGCTCTTCGGACTCCTGCTCCCGGGCTGCAACCTGCTCGACCAGGGCGAGCCCTACTACTCGGGCAAGGCGCCCAGCGTCGATGGCCTCGACGTGGACGTCGAGGTGGGCAACCTGGGCGGTCACGTGGTCACGATCCAGGGCTCTGGCTTTGGCGAGGACGCGACGGGTGTCGTGGTCCAGTTCGGCTCCACGAACGCCGAGATCCTGTCCGTCTCCGACGGCGAGCTCGTCGTGGTGACCCCCAAGGGGCCAGTCGAGGGCGGGCGCGTTGACGTAAAGGTCGCGACGCGGGGGGGGCAAGGAACCCTCGAGGTGGTCGGAGGCAAGGCCGATCAAGACGCCACCGGCGGGTACGCCTACGACCTGGGATCGGTCTACGGCGAGCAGACAGGCTACGTCGCCATCAACAACCTGTGGAACAGCTGCTACGGCGGCATGAGCTCGGCGGGGAATCTCGGCGCGGCGGGCTGCGACACCATCGCCTACCTGGGCGTGACCGGAATCGACGGGGCCTCGGAGTTCTACAACTTCGTCTTCCCGCGGTCCCACAGCAACACCTACGGCTGGTTCGGGGCTCCGGACTACAGCGAGGAGTGGATCGTCCAGACGCCGGCCTACCGGCCCTTCATCCAGTCGGTCGACGACCTCCGCATCGCGGCACCCACGCGGGACGAGGAGTTTGCGCTGAAGAACTCGGTGCTCGCGGGCGAGACCTGGGTCGCGAACATGGCCACCCAGGCCAGCTGGAGCGGCCAGGGGGTGACCCTGACCACCAAGAAGACCATCCACGACGAGGGTGACGCCAACAACGCCGGCGACATCTCCTACGACATGGAGACGCTGCGTTTCTGCGAGGTCGAGGAGTACCAGACGGACACGAACTCGTACGCCGTCGACTGGGCCGTGCCCCAGAGCTTCTTCGTGCCGGCTGGGGAGCGCGACAACTCCATCGACCGTCGCCTCAGCAGCTGCCGGGACGGGCAGGACAACGACGACGACGACCTGGCGGACGGGCAGGACCCGGACTGCCACCCGGTGGTGACCGTCTCGGCCGAGGGGACCGACCTGGACGGCCTCGAGCTGCGCCTGCCTGAGCCCATCTTCGTGACCACGACGAAGGGCATCTCGGCGCCGGCGGGGCAGGGGGACCTATGGGCCCTCATGGGCATGGACAACTGCTTTACGGGGGACGACCAGTACACGGACCGCGACGACGTCGCCTGGCGGTTCGAGTGGCAGCCCTCGCTGTTCGAGCCCAGCACGGACGAGCGCATCCTGGATCAGGCCACCCACGTCCGGGTCAGCTTCACGGCCCTGGGGGTCGGCTGGTTCGGCACCGAGGCCCAGCCGGTCCGCACGACCATCGTCGTGGACGACTTCAACAACTACGACGAGGGGCGCGACCGGAGCTCGGTGGAGATGCCCCTCGAGGTCTGGTACCAGATGCCCTCGGTGAACGGCCAGTGGGGCTGCTCCGAGACGCAGCTGGGGGCGACCTTCTGCGAGTGGGGCGATCCGCTCACGAGCGACTACGGCTACCTCATCGTCACCGTGGACCGAGTGACCGAGTACCGGGTGGACGGGAGGCCCCGTCAGTTCGGCGGGGAGGTCGTGCTGGCCTACACCACCGGCGACTTTGGTTTCCTCAGCAACGAGCACCCGCTGGACCGCGACGACAGCTGCGACAACTGCGAGGACGACGACGGAGACGGCTGGGTCGACAAGCTCGACGCGGACTGCATCAAGCTCGACGACGACCCCGACGACCAGGTCTACGGCGAGGGCGGCTGGCACATCCACGACGGCAACTGCGACGACGGCGCGGACAACGACGGCGATGGCCTGATCGACGCCGCCGACGGGGACTGCGAGGACGCCCTCTCCAACGAGAGCAACTGCGCAAACGGCCTCGACGATGACGACGACGGCTGGATCGACGAGCTCGACCCTGAATGCGCGGATCCGGACGCGGGCCTCGAGGAGGGCGAGGACGACACCGGGTGCACCGACGGCGAGGACAACGACGGCGACGGATGGATCGACTTCGCAGACCCCGGCTGTCTCGACGGCTTCGGCGCCGAGGACGACGGCTTCGAGCCCACGCTGCCCTGCAACGATGGTGTCGACAACGACGGCCACACCGACATCGACGGCGAGGACCCGGCCTGCTCCGAGAACGGCGCCTGGGCTGAGTCCGAGGAGCCCGAGGAGTACCGCGCTGACTGCCTCGACGAGGTGACGAACGACGGCGACCTGTACGTCGACGAGTTCGACCCGGACTGCCAGTACTGGCCCAGCAACAAGGAGAACGCGGTCTTCCAGAACCCTGCGCTCTTCCCCCTGGTGCGCGCTTGCTACGACAACCTGGACAACGACGGGGACGGCCTGACGGACGCCGAGGACCCTGGCTGCTGGAACACCAACGCGGAGTTCGGCTGGGTAGCGGTCCCGGACGGCTTCCTCAATGACGAGGCCGACGACGGCGACTGCATGGACTCCACGGACAACGACGGGGACGGCGCGATTGACCTCGACGACCCCGGCTGTGCCCCCTACGTGGGCAAGTCCGAGGATGCCGCGGATCCGGTCTGAGTGCGGGACGATCTTTCGCTTGACGCGTTGGGTCGGTCTGTTAAATAGCGGGGGCTTCGAGACTGAAGGTCTCCAGGCAAAGCGCCACCGGGCACGGTGACGCGAAAGTTCCCTTGACATGGTCGAGGGGCCCGTTAAAAGGCGGGGGCTTCGGACAGCAAGTTCGAAGCCGCGCATCACCGGAGACGGTGATGCACCAACCAGTCGGCAACGAGTCGACTCGGTCTTTGAAAAATAGGCAGCAGCTCTGTCAATTCAAAATAGAGTTTAAGGACATCTGTCCGTTGTTTTTTCAACTGGAGAGTTTGATCCTGGCTCAGAGCGAACGCTAGCGGCGGGCTTAACACATGCAAGTCGAACGAGGTCTCTTCGGAGACTTAGTGGCGAACGGGTGAGTAACACGTAGGTAACGTACCCTATGCTGGGGGATAGCCCAGGGAAACCTGGATTAATACCGCATATGTCCTTCGGGATGAAAGCCTTCGGGCGGCAAAGGATCGGCCTGCGGCCCATTATCTAATCCTAGTTGGTAGTGTAACGGACTACCAAGGGTACGATGGGTAGCTGGTCTGAGAGGATGATCAGCCACACTGGGACTGAGACACGGCCCAGACTCCTACGGGAGGCAGCAGTGGGGAATATTGGACAATGGGCGAAAGCCTGATCCAGCCACGCCGCGTGAGTGATGAAGGCCCTCGGGTCGTAAAGCTCTGTCGGGAGGGACGAACAAAATGACGGTACCTCGCAAGAAAGCACCGGCTAACTCCGTGCCAGCAGCCGCGGTAATACGGAGGGTGCAAGCGTTGCTCGGAATCACTGGGCGTAAAGCGTCCGCAGGCGGTCTATCAGGTCGGGTGTGAAAGCCCGGGGCTCAACCCCGGAACTGCATTCGAAACCGTTAGACTTGAGTACGGGAGAGGAGGGCGGAATTCCTGGTGTAGAGGTGAAATTCGTAGATATCAGGAGGAACGCTCGCGGCGAAGGCGGCTCTCTGGCCCGATACTGACGCTCATGGACGAAAGCGTGGGGAGCAAACAGGATTAGATACCCTGGTAGTCCACGCCGTAAA
>CALGIB010000607.1 GCA_937915955.1 uncultured Pseudomonadota bacterium | reverse complement strand
GACCGGCCGGCCCCAGGGGGTCAAGCTCAGCGAGGGATCCGGGCCTCGCCTTCGATGTGGTCGTCGACCCGCTGCAAGCGAAGGCCGGCGAGGACGGGGCGCCAGCCCGCGGGGAGCTCCGCCAGCAGCAGGGCCTGGACGGCCAGGCGCGCCTGAAGCAGCTCCCGCCGGCTGCAGGCCCGCGGGCAGCTCACCCGCACCAGCAGGCGGTCTCCGCTGCGGGCGACGCCGACGCTCTCCAGGCCGGCCAGGGTCCAGCCGCTGTCCTGTCGGAAGCGCGCCAGGTCCTGCCCGAGCCCTTCCCGAGCCAGGCGCGCCGAGGCCTCCTCCAGGAGGCGACGAGGGTGGCGCAGCAGCACCCAGCTCTCGCCCGCCGGGATGTCGCCGGCGGGGTCCTCGAGCAGCTCCTCGGGCTCGATCACCCGCTGCACCTGGGCCAGGTCGCCGAGCAGGAGGAAGCCCTCGTGCTGTCGCGCCTGGATGCGGCCGCCCTCGGGCAGGACCAGGTTGGCGCGATCAGCGTCGGAGCGGGCGAGCGACAGCTCCGAGGTGCCGCGGATGCGCTCCAGCTCACCGCCGGGCAGCACCGCCAGCAGCCCCCGGCGCCCGCCGATCAGGCCCACCGGGCGCAGCTCGCCGAGGCCGATCTCGTCGAGAGGACCCAGCTCCGGCCAGGCCCGGAAGACCCAGCGCAGGTCCCCGCCCGCCAGCACCGAGCTCCCCGCCGGCGCCAGGTAGAGCGCGGGCTCCTGGCTGCTGTCCAGGCTGGCCTGGGGCGCCGAGGAGGGGCCGAGGCAGGCCAGCAGCAGAGCCCAGATCACAGCTCGATCTCCTCGCCTCGCGCCCGAAGCAGGGCCCAGAGCCCCAGGATGCGCGCGGGCCAGCCCCCAGGGGCCAGGCTCACCGAAGGTGCTCGAGAGCCTGGGCGTGCACGGCCGCCGAGCCGGCCGCCAGCAGCGTGCCGTCGTAGCCAGGATCCGTGACGGGCCGACCACGCCAGTCCGTGACGGTGGCCCCGGCCTCTTGCAGCACCACCAGGGGGGCGGCGATGTCGTAGAGCTTCAGGTTGGCGTCGACGACGACGTCCAGGCCGCCGCTGGCCAGGATGGCGAAGCCCAGGCCGTCCCCCTCGTAGATCACGATCTTGGCCTGTCGATGCAAGGGCTCCATGGCGTCGAACCAGGCGTGGGCGTGGGCCAGCGGGCCCGAGGTCTGAAGCGCCGCCGAGGCCAGGTCGGGGCAGTCGCGGACCTGCACCCGGACGCCGTTCATGAGGCAGCCGCTGCCCTTGACGGCCAGCCAGCGGGCGCCGAGGATGGGCTGCTCGATGACCCCCAGCACGAACTCGCCGGCCTGTCGCAGGGCGATCAGCGTCGTGAAGGTCGGCAGGCCCGCCGTGAAGGGCCGCGTGCCGTCGATGGGGTCGACCACCCAGACCTGATCGGCGTCCTCGTTGAAGCCGCCGAACTCCTCGCCGATGAAGCCGGACTGGGGCGAGTAGGCCTGCACCATCTCCCGAAGCCGCTGCTCGCAGCGCTGGTCGTAGAGCGTGACGGGGCTGCCGTCGGACTTGGTGGTGCACTGCACGTCCAGCCAGGCGCCGCGCACGATGGCGCGGGCCGTGTCGGCCATCCGCAGAGCCAGGGCGATCTGTTCCCGCATGCCGCGAGCCTATCGCGCCCGCTATGTGGCCGGGATGTTCTGCTGGCTGGTCCTGGACAACCCCGACCTGGAGCGACGGGTGCCGCCTGCGCTGGCCCGCGCGCTCGAGGGGCGCCTGTTCCCGGGGGCGCGGCCCTGGCTGCGGATCTCACCGGCGCTGCCTCCCGAGGAGCTCTGCGCCGAGGCCCGTGGTCTGCCCTGGCTGCGGCTGCTGAGCCTGGCCTCGGACGACCCCAGAGGCCGCCTGCTGGCCGAGCCGCTGGAGCACTGGGAGGCCGAGGCCGCCAGCCCCGCGCTGAGCCGGGCCCTCGGAGGCCACGTCAGCCTTGGCCACCTGGACAGCCCCCCGCTGGCCTGGGCCGCCTCCTGGAAGCAAGGCCGCCTGGTCCGAGCGCTGCGTCGCGAGCGCGGCGCCGTGGAGCGCTACCCCGGGGTGCGGAGCAAGGACCCCGTCGAGGGCCGCGAGGACGTGCTGCGAATCGGCCTGGAGTGGGCCCTGGGAGACCGCCTGTACCTGAGCCCGTCCGAGGCGCTGCTGCTGCCCGAGCGCCTGGAGGCCTGGCTGGACCGGGGGCAGCAGGTCACGCTCTGAGGGGCTGGGCCAGGCGCGGCCGGGCCGTCAGCGCGTGGAGGCCGGGCTCTCGAGCCGCTCCACGGACAGCTCGAGCAGGCCAGGCTCCCCCTCGTCGTCCAGCGTGACCCGCAGCGTCCGGGAGGTCAGCTGGCCGGACTGCAGGTCCCACCAGGCCTCGCCCGAGATCCACACGCCGGGGATCGTCGGGTCGACCGGGCGAACCGCGCCCCGGGTGGTGACGCGGGCCTGGATCCGGCCGTCCACCTGGTACAGGCCCTCGAGGGTCTCGTAGCCCTCGACCACCAGGTCCACCTGAGGCGGCAGCAGCTCGGCGTAGGGTCTCGCGATGACCGGGTCGGGCCAGCGCGCGCCGGGCTCGATGGCCTCGTGCTCGAGGCGCAGCGCCAGCAGGCGGTGGGGCAAGGCGTCGGACCAGCCCGCGCCCTCCAGCGCGACCAGCCGGCCATCCATGGCCAGGGTGAGCTCGATCGGCCGGCTCATCCGCTGCTTCTCGGACTCGCGTGCCTCCTCGAGGCCCAGCGTAGTGGGCTGCCCCTCGAGCAGCACCTCCGCCCCCAGCGCCTCGAGCCGCCCCCGGAGCAGGCTGAGGTCGCTGTCGATCGTGCTCACCGTGTAGTCCCAGTGCTCGACCCGGGTGTGCACCTGCTCGGCCGAGGTCCAGGTGCTGGTCAGCGCGTAGCGCAGGTGCTCGCCCGGGACGAGCCGCCAGCCCAGCACGACGGGGTCCGCCTGGGCCAGGATCTGGGGCTCGGCGCCCTGTCGTTCCCAGCAGCCGAGCAGGCCCAGCAGGCTCAGCAGCATCGGGACAGGCACTCGATGGCGTGGTCGATCTGGTCGGCGCTGTGGGCCGCCGAGAGCGAAAAGCGCAGGCGCTCGGACCCCTCGGGCACGGTCGGCCAGCGGATTCCGGGCACGTAGACGCCCGACTCCAGCATGGCCTGCGCCGCCGTCATCGTCTGCGGGCCGAGCACGACCGAGACGATTTGGTCCTTGCCCCTGGGGAAGCGCCCCAGCTGGGTCAGGCCGGACCGGAAGCGGCGCACGTTCTCGGCCAGGCGCTGACGC
>CALGIB010000606.1 GCA_937915955.1 uncultured Pseudomonadota bacterium | reverse complement strand
CCTGCCGCTGCCCCCGGGCGTGCCCCTGTCCGCCCCCCTGCCCGAGGCCCCGCCGAGCCCCTCGGCGCGCATCGGCAGCGAGCTGCCGACCGAGCCGGGCGCGCGCCCCAGCTCCAGCCGAGAGGAGGTCAGCTCCAGGGCGCTGACCTACGCCGGGGTGGCCTTCATCGCGGCGATCGTGACGGCCGGAGCGATGCTGGCCTGGCTGTTCACCTGAGCCGAGGACTCAGCTCCGAGGCTTGCGGGGCTTCTTCGTCCGCTTCCCCGCGGCCTGGGGCTTCGCGGCGGCCTTGGGCTTCGCCGGCGGCGCGGCCTTCTCGGGGTAGGTCTCGTGCACCTGCGCCCGGAAGGCCTCGAAGCGACCCTCGATCAGGCTCTGCCGCATCGCCGCCATGAACTGGGCGAACCAGCTCAGGTTGTGGATGGTCGCCAGCGTCGCGCCCAGCACCTCGCCCACGCGGAAGAGGTGGTGCAGGTAGGCCCGGGTGAAGTTCCGGCAGGTGTAGCAGCTGCAGCTCGTGTCCACCGGGTACATGTCGCGCTTGAAGCGGCTGTCGGTCACCCGGATGCGGCCGGGCCAGGTGTACATGACCCCGCTCCGCGCGTGCCGCGTCTGGATCACGCAGTCGAACATGTCGATGCCGCGGGCCACACCCTCGACCAGGTCCAGCGGGCGGCCCACGCCCATCAAGTAGCGAGGGTGCTCGGCGCTCATGTGGGGGACCGTGTAGTCCAGCACCTCGCACATCACCTCGTAGCCCTCGCCCACGCTCAGGCCGCCGATCGCGTAGCCGTCGAAGCCGATGGCCTGGATCTCCTCGGCGCTGCGCTTGCGGAGGTCCGGCCAGAAGCCGCCCTGGATGATGCCGAAGAGCGACTGGTCGGGGCGGGTGTGAGCCTGCTTGCTCCGGGTCTCCCAGCGGGTCGTGCGGGCGACGCTGGCCTCGGCGTAGGCCTTGTCGGTGCCGTAGGCCAGGCACTCGTCGAAGACCATCGCGATGTCGGCGCCCAGCTTCTGCTGGATGTCCATCGAGATCTCGGGAGACAGGAAGGTGCGCTGCCCGTCCACCTCGTAGGTGAACGTGACCCCGTCCTCCTCGACCGTCTTCTTCTGCAGGGAGAAGACCTGGAAGCCGCCGCTGTCCGTCAGGATCGGCAGGTCCACGTTCATCATCTGGTGCAGGCCGCCGTGCTTGGCGACCAGGTCCTCGCCGGGCCGCTGATGCAGGTGGTAGGTGTTCGCCAGGATGATCTGGCTGCCGGTGTCGGCCAGGTGCAGCGGCGAGAGGGTGCGGATCGCCCCCTGCGTGCCCACGGGCATGAAGACCGGGGTCTTCACGACGCCGCGAGCCAGCTCCAGCGTGCCAGCGCGGGCGGCGCCCGAGCGTCCTTGGACCGAGAACTTGACGGGACAGGTCATCGCCACCCCTCTAACGCCGCGCCCCGACCGCGCAGCGACATGGCATGCCGCTTGCGCCGCCCCGGGGCCACAACGCGGAGCCCCGCCGCGATAGGATGCCGCGAGCCCCGGCAAGGGCTCGGAGGGTTTCTCGGATGGGCTCTGCTGCTCGAAACCGGCCCCCGCCGTTCCCGCCTGGAATGGAGCTGGGGAAGCACTTTCGGGTCGAAGCCCTGGTGCGTCTGTCCGAGGGGCGGATGTTCTACCTGGTCAGCGACGATCGCAGCGACCTGCCCACGCGCCGCTGCTGGGAGTGCGGCCACAGCGACAGCCCTCGCGGCTCGGCGGTCTGCACCAGCTGCGGCACCAGCTTCGAGGCCCGCACGCAGTTCCTGATGTCCACCCGGTGGGCCCCCGAGCTGTTCGAGCCCTACGTGCGCTTCTTCGAGAAGAAGTTCAAGCACCCCGGCATCCTGCACCCCGACGACGTGTTCGTGCACGGCAACGTGCTGTGCAGCGTCGTGCGCTACCGGGGCGAGTCCCTGGTCCTGGACGAGGCGGCCCCGCTGCCCCCGCGCTCGGTCCTGAACCTGGGTCAGCGCTTCGCCGGCCTGCTGGCCTACCTGCACCACAACGGCGTCAGCCTGCGCCGGCTGAGCAAGGCCAACATCCTCATGCGTCGCGACCAGGGCCGCATGCTCCTGTTCGATCCGGACGTCGCGGCGGTCTACGACGGCCCCGTGCCCGAGGCCAGGCGCAACCTGGAGCTGGCCGCGTTGGGCCAGCTGCTGCGCCGCTTCACGCCGGTGAACATCAACCGCATGCGGGACTACTTCGCCATGGCTGAAGAGGGCGCGTTCAGCAACCCCCTAGAGCTCGGGCGCGGCATCGAGAAGCTCTTCGACGAGATCCAGGACGTCGAGCCCCTGCCGGGCAAGGCGGCCATGACTGACGTCGGCCTGGCGCGCGTCCTGAACGAGGACAACTGGGGCTGGGTCCAGCTGCGCGAGGGCGTCTACCTGTACGTTGTCGCCGACGGCATGGGCGGCCACGACTCGGGCGAGGTCGCCTCCGAGGTGGCCACGAACACGATCTGCCGGGTCGCTCGCGAGCGCATGGCCAAGGTCGCCCACGTCACGCCCGAGACGATGGAGAACATCCTGGACGAGGCCTTCCAGGAGGCCAACAACACCGTCAAGTCCACGGCCGAGAGCCGGGGCAACGACATGGGCACGACCCTGGTCGCGACGATGATCGCTGGCAACGTCGGGCTGATGGCCAACGTCGGCGACAGCCGCGGCTACCTGTACCGGGACGGCCAGCTCCACCAGGTCAGCAAGGACCACAGCCTCGTCGCCAAGATGGTCGAGCAGGGCCGGATCACCCCGGAGGAGGCTCGCAACCACCCGCACAGCAACATCCTGCTCCGCACCGTCGGCACCGAGCGGAACGTCGAGATCGACATCTTCAAGATGGACCTGCTGCCCGGCGACAAGATCCTGATGTGCAGCGACGGCCTCTGGGGCGAGGTCGACGACGAGCAGATCGAGACGCTGCTGGGCCAGTACGAGGACGTGCGCACCTGCTCCCGCGAGCTGGTCCGGGCCGCCCACCACGGCGGCGGCAAGGACAACGTCACGCTGAACCTGATCACGGTCGACTGAGGCCGGCGCTCAGGGCGTCGAGGCGTCTCCGGGCACCTCGCGCCAAAGCACCAGCGCCGCGACGGTGCCCCCGACCAGCGCGCTGGCCGCCCAGGGCCCCCAGCGCAGCCGCTCGCGCGGCTGGGGCGGCAGCTCGCGCAGCTCCAGCTCGACCTGGGTGGTCCCGTCGGCGTAGACCATCACCGGGCTGACCATGCCGTGTCGACCCTCGGCCTGCAGCGACAGCAGGTGTTTACCAGCGCGGATCGTGTCCACCGACCAGGGGCCGTCGATGCGCCCGTAGGACTGGCCGTCCAGCTCCAGCACGTAGCTGGACGGCTCCACGAGGAGCTCCAGCCGGCCCGGCCGGAAGAAGAGCTCCTGCAGGTCGTCCAGGGGCGCGCCGCCGCCTCGGGGCAGGTGCGTGTCCACGCCTCGCAGCGGGTCGAGCCCGTTGACGTCCACCCGCAGCAGGCGACAGCGAGGCCCGACCCAGTCCGGCCAGACCTCGAGCACCACGAGCTGGTCCAGCCCCATCCTGCGCCCCGCCTCGGTCCAGCACTCCGACTCCTCGCCACACCGGGCCAGCAGCTCGACCGGGTCCATGCCCAGCCGGCCCTCGGCCAGCTCGGGGGAGATCACCTGATAGCGACCCGAGCTCTCGAGCAGCGAGGTCATGTCCGTCTGGGTCTTGGCGACGATGCTGGCTGTGACCTGCTCGTCCGCCACCACGACCACCGCCGCGCGGACGAGCAGCGGCGCAGAGTGGGCGGAGGCGAGCAGGGTGAGCAACATGGCAGGCGATTAGAGGTATCCGATGCAGATCGACCTGCCCCCGCTGGCCTACGAGCTCGCTCAGGAAGTCGCCGCCGCCGGTGGCCGCGCCTACCTGGTGGGCGGCTGCGTGCGCGACGCCCTGATGGGGCGCGTGCCCAAGGACCTGGACTTCGAGATCCACCAGATCGAGCCCCGCGCCCTGGACACGATGCTGCACCGCCTGGGGCACGTCAACGCGGTGGGGCGCAGCTTCGGCGTCTACAAGCTGCTGCGCCACGGGCAGGAGCTGGACGTCGCGCTGCCTCGCCGGGACTCGAAGGTCGGCCCGGGCCACAAGGGCATCGAGGTCCAGGGGGACCCCTGGATGGGCCTGGCCGAGGCCACCCGTCGCCGGGACCTGCGCATCAACTCGATGCTCTGGGATCCGCTCACCAAGGAGCTCATCGACCTGCACGGAGGCCAACACGACCTGTCCCAGCGGCTGCTGCGCGAGGTGGACCCCCAGACCTTCGAGGAGGACCCCCTCCGAGCCCTGCGCGCGGTCCAGTTCGCCGCCCGCTTCGACTTCCGCCTGTCTCCCTCGCTGGCCCAGCTCTGCCGGGACGCGCCGCTGGACGAGCTGCCGCCAGAGCGCATCAAGGGCGAGCTCGACAAGCTGCTGCTCAAGGCCGACCGCCCCTCCCTGGGCCTGCGCCTGCTGGCCGAGCTGGGTCTGGGACAGCGTATCCTGCCCCGCCTGGTGCTCGACGAGGCCCTGGGACAGGTGGTCGACCGCGCGGCGGTCCAGCCGTCCGGGGAGGCCCGCATGGAGCTGCTGTACGCGGCCCTGCTGCACCGCTGCGGCGCCTCCGAGCGCGAGGACTGCCTGAACCGACTTCGCTATCTGGAGCGGCCGGCGCGCCGGAAGCCGTTCGAGGCCCTGGTCACCTGGAGCGGCCAGGACCTGCACGACGAGGCGCTCCGCGAGGCCGCCGACCATGTGCCGATGCCGCTGCTGCTCGCCCTGGTCGAGGCGCGAGGGGGTGCCGGCGGGCTGCCCGAGCGCGCCCGTCAGCTGGGGGTGTGGGCGGCCCCCCTGCCTCGCCTGCTCAGCGGCCGGGACCTGCACCGCATGGGCTGTCCTGCCGGACGGCGCCTCGGTGAGGTGCTCGAGCGCCTGCGGCGGGCCCAGTACAAGGGCCTGGTCCAGGGCCCCGAGGAAGCCCGGGCGCTGGTACAGGGTTGGCTCCGCTCCTGAGGCCTGCCCCAACCGGATATCTTCCCTGGCCTGACCGCCCGGAGCCCGCATGAAGCGAAGCCTGCCCCTGTCCTGGACCGCCGCGCTCGTCCTCCTGCTGCCCGTCGTCGCCTGGTCCCAGGACAAGGAGGAGGCCGCCCCCGCCGAGCAGACCTCGGCCCTGCTCGCGGTGGGGACCGACCTGCGCGCGGACTACATCCAGGGAGAGCCCATTCCCGTCCGGATCCGCGTGGACAACAGCTCCGAGGCCGACCTCAGCTTCCCCGCCCTGGACACCCGCCCTCACCTCGTCCGCTTCGAGGTGGTCACGCCCAAGGGCGACAAGCAGACCTGGTTCAACACGCCCCCCGCCGAGGACCCAGACGTCCGGTGGACGGTGCGCGCCGGGAGTCACCGAGAGGTGCTGCTCCAGGTCCCCAGCAGCCAGCGCTTCCTGCCCGGCACCTACACCGTCGTCGTGCACATCCAGGACGGGGAGACCGAGCGCGTGCTGCCCGAGCACACCCTGACCCTGGCCCAGGCCGACCCCGCCCGGGGACAGGCCTTCTCCGAGCCCGTGGGCGTCGAGCGCGCCGGCTACCACGCCGCCTGGGTCCAGCGCACCGCCAGCGGCTACGAGCTCTACCTGAACGTGACCGACGGCAAGGACCCCGGCAAGTTCGTCGCCGACCACCACCTGACCAGCCTGGACGGCCCGGTCGACCCGGTCCTGACCCACGCGCTGCCCCAGGACCGCTTCGATCGTCATGTCTACTGGCAGGAGGGCAAGAGCACGCTGAAGTGGGTCCGCTTGCGCGGTGACGTCGTCCGAGAGGCCCCGCAGACCATCCAGTCGCCCTACCCGAAGATGGAGCTGCTGGGCCGCGGCGGCACCGACCCCGAGGGTGGCCTGCACGTCCCGATCTGGGTGCCGGCCCCCAAGGGCTCCTCGGGCGAGATCCGGGTCATCAGCCAGCGGGAGCGCGAGGGCGTCCGTTTCCGCAGCGTGGTCAAGCTCGACAAGCGCCCCGACTGGGTCGACACCACCGTGGACGGGGCCGGAAACCTGCGCATCCTGGTGCCGGCCGGCGACAACCTGGACCTCTACACGGTGGCCGCCGCCAGCGAGCTGCCCGGTGTCGGCCGGCGCCTGCTGAAGTCCCCGGACAAGGGCCCCGCCACCCCGCCCGCGCTGGCGCGCTTCGGTCACCTGGCCGAGGGCGACTCCGACGCCGGCGGTCTCAGCGTGCTGGTCCTCTGCCGCACGTCCGAGGGCCTGGAGGGCCGCTGGCTGAGCCTGTCCGGGGCCGAGCTCGAGCGACTCGCGCCGCTGCAGACCACAGACCAGCTGGTGGATCTGCTGCCCAAGAGCCGGGACGACTACGGGCTGCTGGTGCTCGGCAGCGACGGCCTGAGCAGCTACCTCAGCCCCGGGGAAGCCCCTCGCCCGCTGGGCACCGTCGATCCGGAGGCGCGCATGATCCTCTGGCAGAGCAGCGCGGTGCTGCGAAGCCTGGCCAAGGGCGGCCCCTTCGTCGTCAAGAAGCTCGACTGAGGCACGGCCCGTCGGGCACGGCCCGTCGGGCACGGCCCGTCGGGCACGGCCCGTCGGGCACGGCCCGTCGGGCCCAGAGCAACAAAAGCCCGGCATCGCCGGGCCCTCGTCACGCAGAAGCGAGGCGCTCTACAGCGTCGCCTCTTCCTCTTCCTGCTCGAGATCCTCGTCGGTCTTGAAGGCGTTCGGATCGTAGTCGCCGCACTGCGAAGGGTGGTCGAGAGAGAGGACGGTGCCCTCCTTCGTCGTGGCCGTGCCCGCCCCGTAGTCGATGGTCCAGTCCTTCTTGTCCTCGAGCTTGAAGCAGGCGTCGTTGTCCGGGCCGGGCTCGAAGGTGCAGTCGCACCACCAGCTCTGGACCTCCAGGCAGAAGACCTCCTCGAAGGCCGCGAACTCCTCGTCATTCGCTTCGTTGGTGATGAAGCACTCGCGGTTGCCCTTGAAGCTGCGGTCGTCGATGAACTTGGCGCAGTCGTCGTTGACGGCGCCGGGACCGAGGTCCACCAGCGTCAGGCCGTAGGACAGCAGATCGTCGTCCAGGGGCAGCGACCAGGTGTTGACCACCACCGTGTACTCACGGTCGGGGTGCAGGGCCGTGTCGATCTCGCAGAACTCGATGGTGCTGCGGCCGGAGTGCGAGCCGGTGAAGCCGTAGCGGTCGGCCATCACGCACTCGTTGTACTCGACCGTGATCTCGTTGCCGAGCGAGTCCTCGTAGACCTGCTCGAAGCTGCCCATCTCTACGCCGGGCGAGCCCGTGTAGTAGGCGGACAGGCCGACCTCGATGTCCGCGTCGCCGTCGTCCGCGACGTTCTCGGGCCAGTAGGTGACCTTGTCGGTGCCGCTGGCGGCGACCGACTGGTTCCAGAACACCGCCTCGGGATCCACGATCACGCAGATCACGTTGCCGTTTCCGACGAAGGTCCCGGTGGCGCCGCCGAACTCGCCCAGAGGCGGGGGGCCCAGGGTGTCGAACAGGGTGCCCTCGGTCACGCTGGAGTACTCGTCCGGCGTGCCGTCGTCGTCGAGGTCGTTGCCCATGACGTTCAGCTCACCCAGGGTCTTGATCCCGGGGAACTTCGCGTTGGGCTCGGGCACATACTCGCGCCCGTCACGGTCACAGCCCGTCAGGGTCATCAGAAGAACCAGCATTACTTGGCCTCCTCCTCCGCGCCGACTTCGAAGCCGATGCGGATCATGGGGGTCTCGGCGGCCTCGCGGTACGCGTCCGCGTCGACCTGGCTCAGGGTGACCACATCGTCCATGCCGACGACGAAGTCGCCGTCGCTGATGTAGTTGGCGGGGAAGTTGAGCAGATCGAAGCGACCGGTACCGTAGAAGTAGTCGTTGACGTACTCGCTGTTCTGCTGACCCCGGGTGTCGTCGCAGGTCGTGAAGTTGAAGCGCTCGCTGGGCGAGTCGACGAAGCCCCAGAGCTGCATGCCCTCGAAGTACGTCACCTGCCACAGGTTGTACTGCGCCTCGAAGTCGCCGTCGTCGTTCACGACGAAGTCCAGGCCGTCCGCGCCCGAGACCCAGCTGATCTCGTAGTCCGCCGTGACCTCGAACAGGTCGTAGCAGTAGTCCCGGTAGAAGTCGGAGCTCTCGACCTCGAACCCGAACTCGTCCTTGACCGGATCGTCGATGACGTTGCCGAACCAGTCCAGCACGTCGTCGTAGTCCTTGAAGCGGCCCGTCGAGACCCGGCAAGCCAGGTGCTCGAAGCAGGCGAAGTCGAAGCGCCCTACCGTACCGCCACCGTAGGGGTAGGCGTTCCCGGGGATGCCCTGGTCGATGACCGGACCCATCTCGGGGTGCGGGTAGGCGAACAGATCATCACGGATGGCGGGGTAGGCGCCGATGACCACCGGGCCGATGTTGCGTACATCGACGATCTCGGTGGCCTCGCCGGTCAGCGGGTCCGTGTAGGTGCGCGTCGCAGCAGCGCGCGGCACGACCACGGTCCCGGAGATGTCGACCTGGGGGAGGTGCTCGTCGAGAGCGCAGCCGAGGGTGAGCAGGAGGATCATGTGCAGGACCTCAGAACTTGTACTCGGCGCCGACCTGGAACTGGGTCGGACGCTGACGGCTGGTGACCACCCAACGGTTCTGCGTGAAGATGTAGCTTCCGCTCACACCCACGGGGTTCTGGGCGTTGACGGCGTTCTCGACGATGCCGACCAGGTAGAACTGGCCCTTGCGCACGTCGATCGCCTGCCGAACCTGCAGATCGATGTAGAAGGTGGGGCGGGTCCGGGCGTAGGTGCCCAGGTCGCTCTTCAGGATGGAGCCGGAGCTGCCGAAGCCCGAGCCGTAGTAATACCGGCTCAGCGGCGCGCCGCTGTAGTACTGCACCTGCGCACCGAGGGTGGTGGTCCAGGGGTCGAAGGGCAGGTCGTAGGCGGCCGCGGCCTTCACCTGGTGACGGATGTCCGTCGTCAGGTTGCCGTACGAGTACTCGACCTGGGGCGGAACGGAGAGCCCGCCGCCACCGGCGTTGAGCACCGTGCCGCGGCTCACGACGTAGCTGTAGGTGGCCTGCATCAGCCAGCGGTCGGAGAAGCCCTTCCGCAGCGCCAGGTCCGTCTGGTAGTAGTCCCGCCGCGAGATGGAGGGGCTCCGCATCCGGTACTGGCTGGTGTTCTCACCGTCGCTGACGCCGACGTAGCCGAAGCCGTCTTCGTCCCAGATGATGTTGGTCTCGTCGTAGGTGATGACGTTGCGGGTGAACTTGCCCGCGAAGCCGACGCCGAAGACGAGGTCCTGGATGATCTGGCGCTCGGCACCGACCGTGAACTCGTCGCTGTGGGGAGCGGTCTGCTCACTGTGCAGCGAGAAGTTGTTCTGGATGGGGGCCACCGAGTAGGCCGACTGCGACTCGTTGCCGTTCTCGCCGAAGTACTCACCGAAGTAGAGCTTCGAGCCGACGCCCCACTCGCTGAGGTAGGAACCCAGCGCCAGGTTGCCGATGGCGTTGAAGCGGCCGTAGCCACCGGAGATCTTCGTCTTCTCGTCGCCCCAGGGATCCCAGGCCGTGTAGAAGCGGGGACCCCAGACGCCCTGGTTGATGAAGGCCTCGTACTGGTCGGTGCGCTGGATGCTGCGGTCGTAGCGGACGCCGTAGCGGAACGTCAGGTTGTCGATCGGCTTGTAGACGTCCTGGACGAAGGCGCCGTAGTGCTCACCGGCGGTCCGGTAGTGCACGACGCCGGTCGTCTCGATCCAGTAGTAGTTCTTGAACGTGTCGGGGTCGTAGCTGACCTCGTTCAGGTCGACGTAGTAGATGTTGCCGTTGTAGCCGAGGATCCGGTCGTGCCGGAGCACGTTGGCCTCGAAGCCGGCCTTGAAGTCGTGCGTTCCAGGCAGGAAGGGGACCTGCTTCTGTAGCAGCTGCAGCTTGCTCTCGACCCGGTAGCGGAAGCGGTCGTCGAAC
>CALGIB010000605.1 GCA_937915955.1 uncultured Pseudomonadota bacterium | reverse complement strand
GCCCGCCGGTTTGCCGAGCGGAGCAGCAGGCGGGCGCCGCCCTTAACGCGCTGCACCTGCACCTCGCCCAGGTTCACCGACAGGGCCACGAGGCCCTCGGGGAGCTCGGCGGGGGCCTCGAGATCGACCCAGACCAGCACGCTCTGTCGCCCCGGCCTCTCCAGCACCCGGACCCGGGCGCCGCGACCGCGCACCGTCCCGGCGAAGCGGAGCACCCGGGCGTCGTCCGAGGCCTCGCCCACCAGCGGCTGCAGTCCCAGGGGCTGGAGCCGGGACGCGAGTCGGCCCGCCGCGTCGCTGAGGCGCGGTCGGTCTCGCAGCACCTGCCAGCCGAGGACGGCCAGACCGAGCAGCGCGAGCAGTCCAAGCGTCAGGCCCGAGCTCACGCGGCAAGAGTACGATGCCGAGGTGCGCCGACCCCTGGCCCTGGCCGCCCTGGCCGCCCTGATCCACGGCCTGTGGGCCCTCACCGTGTCCACCCCGGTGGACTGGGACCCCGCTTACTACGGCTCCGTCGCCGCCCACATCGCCGCCGGCGAGGGCGCGGTCAGCGGCTCGGTGCTGTTCCTGGGCGCCCTGCCCCTTCAGCTGCCCTGGCCCGCAGACGCCCACTGGATGCCCCTGCCCAGCCGGGTCCTGGTGCCCTTCGTCCGGCTCTGGCCCGCCCACGGAGACCAGGTGATCACCGTGGTCCTGGGGGCGCTCTGGGCTCCGCTGGCCTACCTGCTGGTGAAGGACCTGGAGGCCTCGGATCGGGCGGCGACCTGGGCGGGGCTGCTGGCCGCGATGGCGGGCGGCTACAGCCGCTTCCTGAGCACGCCGGACTCCATCGCGCTCTACGGCGTGATGGCCGGGCTCACCCTGCTGGCCCTGCTCCGGGAGCGTCCGGGGCTGCTCGCGCTGACGGCCGCCCTGGCCGCCCTCACCCGCGGCGACGGGTTGCTGCTCGCTCCCTTGTTGGCCCTGCCCTGGCTGCTTCGAGGGCGCCTCTTCGCGCTCGCTTCGGTCACCGGCCCGATGGCCTGGGCCGCCTGGAAGGCCCGGAATGCCTGGCTCGAGCTGCCCTCCCCGCCCCTCTGGTCGACCCTCGACTACCACCGCTTCGTGCTCGGCGAGGCCCCACCGGTCAGCCTCGGGGACCGCGCCGCGTTCCTGCTGCAGGAGCTGCCTCAGGCGGGCCTGGTGGCGCTCCTGATGGGCGGCTTCCTGCTGCCCTGGCCCGCGCTGCTCGGGGCCTGGACCCGGCGGCGAGAGCCCATCGTCCAGGGCCTGCTGATCTACGCCGTCGTGATGCCGCTGGCTGCGCTGAGCCTGGCTCCCGCCCTGGGCGCCTCGGGCACGGTGTTCCGCTCGGGCGCGGCGGTCTTTGTGCCGGCCTGCGCGCTGGCGGCGCTGGGCCTGGAGCAGGCCTCGAGCTGGGCCGTGCGGCGGCGCGACTACCCCCCCTGGCTGCTGCCGGGTCTGCTGATCGGGGGCTTCGCCCTGGCCTCCGTGGGCCTGGGGCTGCAGAGCGCGCGCCTCCGCCCCGCGACGGCCCCGGACTGCACGGTCCTGCCACCGGATCAGGTGGTCTTCTCCTCGGATCCGCCGCTGCTTGAGCGGGTCTGCGGGGTGCGCGCGGTGATGCTGCCCGCTGGCCTGGCCCGGGAGCGCGCGCTGGACCTGGCCGAGCGCTACGACATCCACCTGGCCTGGCTGCCCGCGACCTCGCTGGGTATGCCAGCGGACGAGGCGGCGGCGCTGCTGGGCTGGCGGCGGACCGGCGACCTCGTGAGCCGCTAGGATGGAGCCCATGAACGAAGGCGGCGTCTTCTACCTGATCTGGACGCTGGTCTACCTGGGGCTGTTGACCATCCCGATCACGCTGGGCTGGCGCAAGTACCGGCAGAACTTCCGCCGCCTGACCGACACGGTCGACTCCGCTGGGCTGCAGCTGAGGGGGAAGTCCCAGCCCTGGGACACCCACGGCCAGAACGAGGTCTGGTCCGGCGAGCGCCTGGGCCGAAGGGTCGAGGTGCGCTTGCGCATGGACATCAAGCAGATCGTCTACGCGCGCATCCGGGCCTCCTGCGTCCGGCCGCTCAGCGACGGTCTGCGGCTGGGGGCGGACTGCGCCGCCGTCCACGCCTTCGGCTTCCGCGAGCTGACCCTGGACCTGTCCGGCAGCAGCGAGCGGCTGCGCTTCAAGGGCCACGACCGCCTGGGGCTGATCGGCGACCTGACCTTGTGGGCGCTGGTGAAGGACAAGGGCCCCCTGCCCTCGGCCGAGGGCGACCTGGCGGGGGTCGTGCTGGACCCGGGCTGGGTGGAGCTGGGCTTCCGCGACGTCTACGGCGGCGGGGTCGAGCCCCTGCTGGACCTGGTCGCTGCCCTGGTCGAGGCGCTGGAGATCGAGGAGGACCGGCCCTGGCTGGAGCTGGCCGAGGAGCTGGGGCTGGAGCGGGAGGGCGAGGTGCTCTCGGGCGTCGTTCAGGGGCGCAAGCTCAGGATCGGCTTTGACGGGGGCGAGACCCGCGTCACCACCCGTTGGCAGAACCAGGGCTTCCCCAGGGACCTGGAGATCGGCCACACCGAGGTCCTGCCGGTGGAGGGCCGCCGAAGCGTCAGCAACCCGGTGCTCGGCATGCTGGTCGGCGTCTTCGCCTCGGCGCCGGTGGACGAGCGGCTGCAGGACGAAGACCTGGCGGCCGCGATCCTGAGCGTCGTGCACGCCTTCCCGGGCAGCATCGTTCGGGCGGAGTCCGTCGAGCTGGTGGCCCCCACGCGGCTTCGGGAGCGCCTGGGCGAGGCCGCGCACGCCGTCCTGGACGCGGCGCGGATGCTCGAGGCCGCCGCGAAGTAGCATCAGC
>CALGIB010000604.1 GCA_937915955.1 uncultured Pseudomonadota bacterium | reverse complement strand
CGCCCGGACCTGGGCACGGCTGGCGCCGCTCAGGACGCGCAGCGGCAGGCCCAGGCGCGCGCAAGCCGCCTCGAGCAGGTCCAGCCCCTTCTTGGGGACGCGGCGAGCCACGGCCACCACCTCGGTGCCCTCGGCGGGCCTCCCCTGCCCCAGCTCCACGCCGCTGCGGACCAGGCGGGCCTCGACCCCGTAGCGCTCCCTGAGCAGCCGCTGGTTGTGGCCCGAGATGGTGATCAGCGGGTCGGCGGCGGCCAGGACCTGAGGCAGCGAGGGGCGAGGCTTGAAGAGGTCCACCGCGTGCACGGTCAGGCCGAAGCGACGCCCGGTGAGGCGGTGGATCAGCAGCGCCCACTCGGCCGCCTCGCCAGCGAAGTGCACGTGGAGCTGCTCGTCGGCCTGCAGCAGCTCGGCGACCCAGCAGGCCTCGGCCACCCGCTTTCGGGGCAGCCAGTCCAGGAAGGCCCGGGCCGCCGCGGGCAGCGCGCGGAGCCGAGCCCACTTGGGGGGCCGCAGCACCGGCCAGTCCGGCAGCTCGTCCCCGTCTTCGCGGGCGCCCATCGGGAAGCAGCGCAGCTCGTGCCCGGCGGCCAGCAGCGCCCTGGCCTCGTCGTAGACGAAGGTCTCGCTGCGGGTCGGGTAGTAGCGGAGCAGGTAGGCCAGCTTCACCGCAGCGCGGCCTCGAGCACCGGCAGGATCTCCTCGGCCCGGGTCCGCCAGCTGCGCAGGTGCCGCCAGCGATGTCCGCGGCGGCGCTCGGGGCGCAGGGCCTCGGTGATGGCGCGGGCCAGGTCCCTGGGCTGGCCGGGGTTGTAGAAGACGCAGCTGTCGGCGTCCACGACCTCACGCAGCGAGGGCAGGTCCGCGGCGACCAGGGGCAGGCCGACCGCGCGGTAGTCGAAGAGCTTCAGGGGGTTGCAGAGGCGAGCGCCGAACAGGTTGTCGTCCAGCGCGATGATGCCGGCGTGCCAGCGGGCGATGCGGTCGGGCACCTCCCGGTAGGGCAGCTCGCCGAGCACGCGCACGTTCTCGGGCAACAGCCCCAGGCTGGCGCGCTCCTCCTCGGTGCCCCCGAGCAGCTCCAGCGTCACACCCGGCGGCAACATCGTCGCGGCGAGCAGGAGCGTCTCGATGCCCTTGAAGCCCCTGAGCGAGCCCGCGTACCCGACGACGACGCCGGCGCCGGGCAGGTGGTCTCGCACCCGCCGCGGGTTGGTCGCGTTGTGCACAGCGCGGCGGTTCTGAGGCAACAGCGACCCATGGACCTCCTCGAGCAGGCTGAGGGTGCCGGCGCAGTTCGCGACGACACCGTCGACCTCGCGCAGGACACGCTGCTCCAGCTTCAGCCAGGGCCGGGCGTCCTCGCCGCGGGCGCTGACCAGGCGCGAGTCGACCTCGTGGGCCTCGAGCACCACGGGCGGGCCGAAGGGCAGGACCAGGTACTCGTCCACGTAGCGCTTGCTGCGCGCCAGGATCACGCTGCGCTCGGCGTGCTGGGTGAGCGCACCCCAGAGCCAGATCAGCGCGTGTTTGCGGAACCAGAAGGACTCCGCCGCGGGGATCGAGGTGGGGCAGAGCTTGAGGTCGAGGCCCGCGACGGGCGGCAGGTCGTACCAGTCCAGGACCTCCTCCACCGTCGGCAGCTCGTCCACGGGCATGTGGTCTCGAGGCGGATCGGCCAGCAGGGTCACCTCGCAGCCGAGCTGGGCCAGGCCGTGGCAGGTGCCGAGGACCTGTATGGACTGCGCGCGCGCGCCGGGCAGCCGTGGGCGGTAGAGGTGGAGCACGCGCAGCGGGCTTCGAACCAGCTCGGTCACGCGAGATCCCCGAGCACGCGCTCGACGGCCAGGCGAGCGCCGTGGGCCCCAGCCACCCTGGCGTGGGCCTCCAGACCCCTGGGGCCCGAGGAGAGCCAGCCCCGGAGCTGCTCCGCCGAGCCGACCGCGTCGTCGGGGTCCTCCAGCACGAGATCGGCGGCCTGGGGCACCCCACCGGTCCGACAGCCGACGGCAGGCACGCCTCGCGTGGCCCCCTCGAGCAGGCTCAGGCCCAGCCCCTCGGCCCCTCGGCCCTCCTTGTCCTCGCGCGGCAGCAGCAGGTTGGCCGCCTTGCCCGCGTAGGCCTCCAGCGCGCGGTGGCGAGGCAGCCGCCCCGTGAACGCCACGGGCACGTCAACGGCCAGGGCCTCGAGCCGAGCGCGGTCCGGCCCGTCCCCGACCACGGTGAGCGGCCAGCCCAGCGCTCGGGCCAGCGAGATGGCGCGATCGACGCCCTTGAGCCGGTTCAGCCGGGCGACGACGACGAGGCCCTCGCCCGGGGCGCCTGGCTGGGCCAGCGCCAGCGGCATCGGCAGCACCTGCCCGGGGCGGCCGTGTCTCTCGAGCAGGCCGTTCAGGAAGTCGCTGACGGGCCAGAGCGCGGCCGCCCCCTCGAACACCCGCAGGAGCCCTCGCGGGGTGCCCTGCAGCCGGCTGAGATCGCTGCCGTGGAAGGCCACGCCGAAGCGCACACCACGGCGCGCCAGCAGGGGGGCGGCCAGGGTGGCGAGGTCCCAGGTCGCGAAGATGGCCCGGTGGCCCTGCTGCATCAGGGGGAAGGCCTGGGCCATCACCCAGGCGGCCTTCCACCGCCCCCAGGAGCGTCCGCGCATGCGCAAGACCGGGAAGGGCAGGGTCTGGTCGTAGGCCTGGGACAGGCCGGTGTGCCGGGCGTGCACGCAGACGTCCTCGCCCGCGTCGACCAGAGCGCGGGCCAGATCCTCGGCCCACGAGGCGATGCCCCCGTCGAACTCGGGTGGGAAGTCCAGGGTGACCAGGTGGATCATCCCGTCGAGGCTATCGCTTCCAGGACCCGCTCCGGGTCGAGCAGCTCCAGGCAGGCGTGATCGCCCATCGCGCAGGAGGGGCCGCCGTGGCGAGAGCAGGGGCGACAGGCCAGGTCCAGCTCGAGCGCGCGACCGGGGTGGCACCAGAAGCCGTCCTGGCTGGTGGTCGGGCCGAAGAGCCCCAAGACCGGGACCCCACAAGCCGCGGCGAGGTGCAGCAAGCCGGTGTCGCCGGCGACGAGGAGGCGGCTGTCCCCCAGCGCGCGCAGGGTGCGCTCGAAGCCCGCCTCGACGACGGCCTCGCCGCCCGAGGCCTGAGCCAGCTGACGCACGAGGGCCTCCTCGCCTGGACCGCCCAGGACCAGGGGCCGGTCTAGGCTGGCGGCCAGGCGGATCCAGTGGGACAGGGGCCAGCGCTTGGTGGCGTGGGAGGCCCCCGGGACCAGCGCGACGCGCTCGGAGGAGCCGTGGACCGGGATCCAGGGACCCGGCGAGGGCTCCACGCCCGCCGCCCGGGCGTAGCGGTCGATCACACGCGGGATGGAGTCCGGACGCTTCCAGGCCACGCGACTCCAGCGGGCCAGCCGGTGCATCTCGACGCGACGGACCGGGGCCTTCAGCCCCATACAGATGGCGAGGCTGCGGGGCGACGACTGCAGGTCCACCAGCCGGGTCAGCGCGGCCTTGTCCCCAGGGCCGAGCAGCCGACGAACGCCCTGGAAGCGCTCGACGAGGCCGTGGAAGCGCTCCTGGGTGATGAAGGCGACCTGCTGCAGCGGGCCCGTGATCGCCGAGGCCAGGACCACGTCCCCCAGGGAGGACAAACGCAGGACGCCGATCACAGGCGATCCAGCAGGGCCTGCACGGGCAGGTCGAGGCAAGGGGCCGGGCCGCCGGGGGCCCGCTCGCAGCGCTTGGCGTAGCAGGGCCAGCAAGCAGGCCGGCTGCCGAACAGGGCCTCGCTGCCCGCCGCGCCCGTGCGGCCGGGGTCGGTCGAGCCGTGGACGACGAGCGTCCGGACCCCCAGCGCTCGCGCGAAGTGGCTGAGGCCGGAGTCGTTCACCACCACCACCGAGGCCTGGCGAAAGGCCGCCGCGACCTCTGTCAGCGGCCGCCCCTCGAGGGTGAGCGCCGGACTGTCGAAGCGCTCGCCGGGGCCGGTGTACACCACGGCGCGGTCGCCGAGCGCCCGCGCGAGGTCCAGGAAGCCAGGCCACTCGACGGCCTCGCCGGAGGGGCTGCAGGGCACGAGCGCCACGTGTCCGGCGGGCACCTCGACGGCCCGAAGCGGGGGG
>CALGIB010000603.1 GCA_937915955.1 uncultured Pseudomonadota bacterium | reverse complement strand
GCACGTAGTTGGTGCGCGTGACCGCCTTCTGGGCGGCCTGCTCCCGGGCCTCCTCGGTGGCGCCGATGAAGGGGTTGTAGCGGCCCGGGATCTTGACCAGTCCGGCCAGGAAGGCCGACTCCTGCAGCGTGACCTCGCTGACGTCCTTGTCGAAGAAGTAGCGGGCCGCGATGCCCAGGCCTCGGCCGTTGCCGTAGACGTGGAACTGGTTGGCGTAGAACTCGAGGATGTCCTCCTTGGAGTAGTGCTGCTCCAGGCGGAATGCGTCCAGGATCTCCCAGTACTTTCCCTCCAGATCCCGCGTCCCTGGATGGAACAGGTTCTCGCTGGTCTGCATCGTGAGCGTGCTGCCGCCGCTGACCACCTTGCCGGCCTTGGCGTTCTGGATCATGGCTCGCGTGAAGCCCTTGAAGTCCACGCCGGGGTGCTCGAAGTAGCGCTGGTCCTCGGCCGAGACGATGCCGTGGACCCAGTCCTGGGGGATGTCCTCATACTGGACGTAGACCCGGTGCTCGTCGGCGAAGAAGACGCCGATGTTCGTCTCGCCGTCGCGGTAGGTGACCGGAGACTCCTGGGCGATGAGCGCCAGGATGTTGGCCTCGTCGAGGTGGTCGCCGGGGGCCTCGACGACGTAGGCCTCCCACAGGTAGCGACCCGCGACCCCGCCCAGGACGGCGAGGACCACGAACACCGCCAGCAAGCGACCGATCCACTTCCTCATCGGGACATCTCCAGCGTCAGCTTCTCGAGGGCTGCATAGGCGCGCTCGCGGGGCAGCGCCACGGCGGCCTCGCGACACCTACGCTTCAGCTCGTCCCCGCCTTTCAGCGCCAGCTCGACGCCGGCCCGCAGCTCCTCGGTGGTGGAGCCCGTCAGGCCTGGGACCGGGAAGACCTCGCTGACCCCATTTTGGGGCGTGGTCACCGGCACCACCCCGCAGGACATGGCCTCGAGGCAGGCGTTGCCGTAGGGCTCATATCGGGTGGGCAGCAACATCACGTCCAGCGCGGGGAGCAGGCGCTCGGGCTCGCGCACGGGCCCGAGGAAGGTCAGGCTCGGGAAGCGGCGGCGCCAGCGGGAGAGCTGGCTGTCCTGGCCGATGACGAGCAGGGGCAGCTTGAGGAGCGAGGCGACCTCGGCGGCCTGCGCCAGGCCTTTGCGGACGAAGCCCGAGCCGAGGAAGCCCAGCACGGGGCCCTCGAGCTGGAGTCGGGCGCGGACTTCGGCCCGGAGCTGCGGATCGGGCTGAAAGCGCTGGCTGTCCACGCCGTTGTGCACGACCCGGACCCGCTCCTCGGGCAGCCCGTAGCAGCGCTTGAGGTCCTCGGCGCTGGAGCGGCTCGGCGTCACCACGGCCCTGGCGCTCAGGACGGCGCGGCGGTCGAGCTGGGTCTCCAGGCGAGCGAAGGGACGGACCTGCCAGCCCGGCCTGCAGCGTTCGAGGAAGGCCTGGTGGGCTCCCCCACCGGCCCGAAAGAGGTCGTGGCCGACGCCGCGACCGAAGCCCATCACCAGGTCGTGTTGATGCGAGGGCACCTGGGCGCTGGCTCGCCAGAGGGAGAGCACCTTGGCCGCCTCACCCAGCTTCACCATCGGGAGGTGGTGGAAGCGCACCGGCAGGTCGCGCAGATCGGGACGGACTTCGTTGGCGTAGACGTGGACCACATGACCCTGTCCAAGCAGGTAGCGTGCCAGCCCGACGAGGAAGCGCTCGGTGCCGCCCTGCTCGGTGAAGCGGCGATGGACGAGGCCGACGTTCACGCGTCCTCAGCGAGCTTTCGCCACTTGTCGGCGACGTGGCGAGCGCCCGAGAGCGCCAGCTCGAGGCCCACGCTCCCGTCGAGGAAGCCACCTCGGAGTAGATAGGCGGACACGAAGTGTAGAGTCGGCCGGAGCATCCGGTCCCACCACCGGGCGGTCCTGCCCTGGGCCCGGGCCCCCTCGACGAAGAGCCGGGCGTAGCGGTCCTGGGTGCTCAGGTGCTCCGCTCGGCTGCGATAGGGGTCGTGGACCAGCCAGCCCCGCAGAGTCGCCACCCGGCCCTGCACTTCGAGCTGCTCATGGACGGCCCCGCCGACACACCGCGCGAGGCGGCGGTCCACCAGGCGGAGTGGGCGGTCCCGACCGAAGCGCCCACGGACCACCTGGCCCAGGTAGCGGTTCTGGCGACGGACGCGAAAGCCGGGACCGGCGGCGGCCTGGATCGAGGCGGCCAGCTCGGCGCTGATGCGCTCGTCGGCGTCCAGGAAGAACACGCGGTCGTTCGAGGCTTCGGCCAGCGCCCGGTTGCGCTGCGCGACGAAGCCGGGCAAGCCCGTCTCCAGCACTCGCGCCCCGGCCGCCCGCGCCAGCTCCACGGTGTCGTCGTCAGAGCCCGCGTCCAGGACCAGGCGCTCGTCCGCGAAGGCGGCGCTCTGCAGCGCGCCTTCGATGCGATCTGCTTCGTTCAGCGCGAGGATGGCGACGGTGACGGGCACCCGGAAACCGTAACCGCCGCGTGCCGGAGGCTGACCTCGAAGAAAGAGACCACGCGACACGGGCCCGCCCGGGCCAGGCCCTGATAGGCTCAACCTCGGGAGGGGCCATGAGTCCAGTGTTCCTGCTCGCCTGCCTGACGACGCCGGCGACCTTCCAGCGGTACCGCAGCCAGCTGCTGGACAGCGACGGCGACGGCTTCGTGGACGCCGAGTGGGCCGAGGCCTACGGGGACGAGTTCGAGGACGCGCGCCCGGACTGCGACGACGAGGACCCGGCGATCCACCCCGACGCCGACGAGATCCCCTACAACGGCGTGGACGAGGACTGCTCCGAGCTGACCTCGGACGACGACGTCGACGGCGACGGCTTCAAGGCCCTGCAGGTCGGCGGCGACGACTGCGACGACGAGGACGCCGCCGTGAATCCGGACGCCGACGAGGTCTGGTACGACGGCCTGGACGACGACTGCGACGGTCGCGACGACGACCAGGACGGCGACGAGCTCCCGCTCGCGGAGGACTGCGACGACACCGACCCGGACGTCGGAGGCCCCTCCACCCGCTACGAAGACCGCGACGAAGACGGCTATGGGGACCCGACCAGCCCCGTCGAGGCCTGCGCCGGGAGCGCCGGAGTCGCCGACGACGCAACCGATTGCGACGACACGAACGAGTTCGTCAACCCTGGCATGGACGAGGTCTGCGGGGACGGGGCCGACAACGACTGTTCGGTGGGGACGGACTGCCGCTGGTCCTCGGGCCCTCTCGACGAACATCCCTCGCTTGAGGCTGCCCCCGGTTCGTGGCTCTCCCTATCCGCAACCTTGGACACAAGCGGGGATGGACGGGCCAACATCGCCGCGACCGCCGCTGGTGGGCGCGTGGTCGGCTTGGACAGCTCGTTCTCAGAGATCTGGTCCGTGAACGACTCGGGAAACCACATCGCCAGCGCCGACCAGAACGCCGACGGAAAAGCTGACCTGCTAGCGAGCGACGACGGCGACGTCCATCTGTTCCTGGACATCGCGCAGGAAACCGTGAGCGCGACCTTCTCCAAGGCTGGCTATTTCCCAGAGCAGGTCGCGTTCGTGGGCACCATTGATTCGGGCCCCTACTCCGACATCGCGGTCGCAGAGCCAAACGCTGGCGAGCTCGAGGATCAGGGAATGGTCTGGCTCTTCCTGTCCGGCTGGTCCGGCTACGACGGGCAAATTGACCTCGACAGGGCCGATGTCGTTGTCGTGGGTTCGGAGGCGTCGCAAGCCATTGGAAGCACAATGGCAGGGCTCGACTTAGTCGCGGACGGCCAGTGTGACCTCGTAGTGGCGGCGCGACACGCCAACCCTGGAGGGCGGAGTGAAGCCGGATCGGTCTTCGTGTTTGAGACGCCCGCGGCGGACCAAAGCTCGGATGAGGCTGATGCGGCCGTCCACGGGCTCACAACCGGCGACAACCTCGGCCAGGCACTGCACGTCGTGGACCTCGATCTGGACGGGTACGAGGAACTCCTCGTCAGCGCCGTCGGGGCCGACGAATCAGCGACCGACGCCGGCGCGGTCTACGTCTTCTCGGGACCGCTTGAGGGTTCGCTAACCGCCGACGACGCGGTCGGAGTCCTTGCTTGCTCCCGAGCGTACGAATTCTGCGGGCTGAGCATCGCCACCCTGGACTCAGATGGCGACGGTCGGCTCGAGGTCGCAGTCGGCGCTCCGGCTGCAGACTCGTTCAAGGGCGCTGTTGTCATCTTCACGCCTGAGTTGGGGGCGACGGTTGAGCCTGACCTAAGCTGGTCGGGAGCCAGCGCCGGGGGGGCCGCCGGCTACGCGTTGGCGGGACGGGCCGACTTCGACGGTGACGGCCTGGACGACCTCTGGGTAGGCGCTGCTCAGAGCGGTGAGCTGTTCTTCATCCCGGGCTCAGGCCCCTGAACACCATACGGCACCCCAACCACCCCCGACCGCCACAATCCCAGCGCCAACCACTTCAAGTGCGTGTACCCACCCGCCCGATCGAAGGCCAGAGACAGCGACACCGGCCAACGGCTCCCACCCGGCCCCGGAAGCTCGAACAGCCGCGTCTCCAGCCCGCCGGTCCCGTGGATCCGTCCCCGCGCAAGCCCTGTCCGGTCGGGCTCCAGCCAACTCCCGGCCCTCACCCGGAGATGCTCCGGGATGACCTCCAACTCGACCCCCGCGCGCGGCGACAGCGACACGGTCCCCCCGCGCTCCAGCTCCTCGCCCAGCGTCACGCTCTCAACCGCCAGGCCGCCCTCGACGGGCCCCTCCAGCTGCAGATCCAGGGCAGCCCGCATGGGCCGCTGAGCCAACACGAAGGCCGGCGACCCACCCATCCAGGCCGCCCCGAAGCCCAGCTCCCAGGGCATCACGGCCAGCTCCGGGACATCCGCCAGCGCACCGCTGACCGCCGGGGCCTCGATGCGCTCTCGCCAGCACACCGCCAGGTTCCAGTCAGGCACCAGGTCGACCAGCACGAAGCCCGTCTGTAGCCCCTGGCCGCGGTAGTACCGGCGCCCGTCAGGAGTCTCGATCTCGGCGTCGGCGATCCTCGAGCCCGCGCCGAACACCGCCTTCCACGCGGGAATGGCCCAGCTCCCGACCGCGTGCCCCTCGGTGGTGGTGATCCAGCGACCGTCACTGCCCTGGAGCAGCGTGCTGTACGCCACGCCGCCGCCGCCGTTCCTGTAGCGGAGCGCCACAGCGGTGTTCACGGTCAGGCCCACCCACGAGGACTCGTGCAGGCCCAACTCCTCCGCCTCGATGCCGCTGTGCCGCAGAAATGCCGACACGTTCAGGGTCACCAGGACGCCCCAGGGGCCGCGCGCCTCGACGGGCCGAACCGAGGGCGCCGCCGGGTGAAAGAAGAGCCCCCTGGACCCCGACGCGAAGCCCATGCCCGCGCTGCCCATGCCCATCGAGGCCGCCGAGTTCATCGTCACGGCCCGCGAAAGATCGAGCGCTGGCTCCGCGCCCAGAGCCGCTGTGACGAGGGCCACGAACACCTTGACATCCTCCGAGGCCTTGCTTAATTCCGGTGTCGCTCCGGCGACGTGGCCAAGTGGTAAGGCAAGGGTTTGCAAAACCCTGTATCACCAGTTCGAATCTGGTCGTCGCCTCCATCGAGAACCCTCGGCATCCGCCGGGGGTTTTCTGCCTCTGGTGTCCAGCCCCCCGACCTCTGGGACCTACCGAACGGTAGGTTCCTCCCGCGACCCCGGCGGCCGTTGGTTACATTCCGGCCCGCTGAAGAAGGAAGGGCCTTGGGTCTCGAAGAAAGGATGCTGTCGTTCGCCCTCCTGGGCGCCGGTTGGGTGCTGTGGCTGCTGGTCATCCTGTCGGTGATCTGCGTGATCGTCGCGGTCGAGCGCGCCATCTACCTGGCCCTGAACATCACCCCCTCGGGGCCCCTTCAGGCCGCTATCGGCGAGTTCATGGCCTCCGGCGACCGGGCCGGCTTCCGAAAGAAGCTCGACGGCCTCAAGGGCGTCGAAGCGCGGGTGCTCTCCGCCGGAATGGAGGCCGCAGAGCAAGGCCCCGAGGCCGCGGAGGAGGCCATCGCCGGGCACATGGTGTTCGAGAAGATGCGCCTGGACCGCTGGCTCATCATCCTCGGCACCACCGGCAGCAACGCGCCCTTCATCGGCCTGTTCGGCACCGTGCTCGGCATCATCAAGGCCTTCGCCGATCTGGCCGAGATGTCCGCGGACGGTAGCTCCGCGGTCATGGCCGGCATCTCCGAGGCCTTGGTGGCGACGGCCATCGGGCTGCTGGTCGCCATCCCCGCCGTCGTCCTCTACAACTTCTTCCAGCGCCTCATCAAGGAGACGCTGGGGCGGGTCGAGGCCATCGCCCACCTCGTGCTCGCCCGGGTGAAGGCCCTGCCGGCGGACACCCTGGCGCAGAAGGCCTAGCCGTGGCCGCGAAGCTCGGCGGCTCCGAAGACGAGGCCATCACCGACATCAACATCACGCCGCTGGTCGACATCATCCTGGTCGTGCTCATCATCTTCATGGTGACCGCGACCCAGACCGACGTGCTCGACGACTCCATCAAGGTGAACCTGCCCGAGGCCGCCTGGGGCGACGAGACCGAGTCCAGCAGCCTGGGCCTCATGGTCAGCGCCGAGG
>CALGIB010000602.1 GCA_937915955.1 uncultured Pseudomonadota bacterium | reverse complement strand
CGTGCCGACCTTCTCGTCCAGGGCGTAGCCGCCGAGCTCCTCGAAGCGCTCGGCCAGCCGGGCGTGCCGCTCGATGCTCTCGGCGCCGCCGGCCAGGGCATCGGTGGCCTGCTCGAGCTGGGCCTGCAGCTCGAGGATCGGGCCCAGGCCGGTCCGGACCTCGTCCCACAGGCTCAGCTCGCTGTCGCTGACGCCCTGCTGGGGCAGGTAGCCGAGGCGACGGCCCGCGGTCAGGTGCACGCTGCCGGCGTCGGGCTCGTGCTCGCCGACGAGCGCCCGGAGCAGAGTGGTCTTGCCCGCGCCGTTGCGGCCCACCAGGCCCACGCGCTCTCCAGGCCGCAGGTGCAGATCGACGCCGATCAGCAGCTCGCGTCCGGCGACGCCCAGGTCCAGCCCTTCCAATCGAAGCATCAGGCCCCAGCAGGCGACTCGGCCAGCTCCCCGCGCAGCGAGTTCGTGAAGCCGCGCGTGATGCGCACGTCCACGATCTGGCCCGCGAGCGAGGCGTCGCCTGGGAAGTTGATCATGCGGAAGCAGCTGGTGCGGCCGCAGATCACCTGCTCGTCCCACTTGCTGGCGCCCTCGACGAGGACCGGCATCACCTGGTCGACCAGCCGCTTGTGCGCCGCGAGCTGCAGCTCCTGCTGGCGGGTCTGGAAGCGCATCAGGCGCTCCTGCATCCGAGCGGGATCGACCGGCTCGTCGCTGAGCCGCAGCGCCGGCGTGCCCGGGCGCGCGCTGTACTTGAAGCTGAAGCTGCCCTCGAAGCCGACGGCCTCGAGCAGGCTCATCGTGTGCTCGAAGTCCTCGTCCGTCTCGCCCGGGAAGCCGACGATGATGTCCGTGGTCAGCGAGATGCCGGGCCGAGCGTCTCGCAGCTGGGCGACCACGTCCAGGTAGCGGGCCCGGTCGTAGTAGCGCTTCATGCGCCGCAGCAGGCGGTCGCTGCCCGACTGCACCGGGAGGTGCAGGTGCGAGCAGAGCTGCGGCAGGTCGCGGTAGGCCTGGATGACGTCCGGGCCCATGTCGCGGGGGTGGCTGGTCGTGTAGCGGATGCGCTGGAGGCCCGGCACCTCGGCCACCCGGTACAGCAGCTGGGCGAAGTTGAGCTCGCCCGGGACCTTCAGGCCGTAGCTGTTCACGTTCTGGCCGATCAGCGTGATCTCGCGCACGCCCTGGGCGACCAGGGCCTGGACCTCCTCGACGATGAGCGCGCTGGGCCTGGACAGCTCCATGCCGCGGGTCGCCGGCACGATGCAGAAGGTGCACTTGTTGTCGCAGCCCTTCTGGATGGTCACGAAGGCGCCGACGCGCCCCTCGCTGGTGGTCTCGCGAACGAAGGCGTAGTTGTCGTCGTCCAGGAAGCTGTTCTGCAGGACCCGCTCGGACTGCGCCTGCTCCACGAGCGCGCGCACCTGGGGCACGTGATCGGGGCCGAAGACCAGATCGACGTCCTTCCGGTAGCGCTTGAAGAGCTGCTCGCCCGCGTGCTGGGCCATGCAGCCGGCGATGCCGACCTTGGCGCCGCGCTGTCGGTGAGGCCGCATCTCGCCGATGAAGCTGCGCAGCTTCTGCTCGGGCTTCTCACGGACCGAGCAGGTGTTCACCAGGATCAGGTCGGCCTGACCCGGGTCCGCGGTGGGCTCGTACCCGTCCTTTCCGAGCAACGCCTTGATCTTGGCGCTGTCGTAGTCGTTCATCTGGCAGCCGAAGGTCTTGATGAAGACCTTCTTGGTGGAGTCCGAAGGCATGGCCCATGCGGGATAATCCCGGCATGTTCGTCTGTCCCGCGACCGGCGGCCCGCTCGAGGAGCTCTACTCCGAGCAGGCCGACGTGCTCTACCCCAGCATCCAGGGCATCCCGGTGCTGCTGCCCTCCCCCAGACAGTTCCTGGCTCGGCACGGGCCCTGGGACCCGACCCTGGGCGTGGCGGGCCAGCGCCAGACCATCCTAGGGGTGACGGAGCCCGACGCGGTCACACCCTTCCTGGCGCCCGGCGACCTGGGGGCCGGCGGCCGCTTCGGCGACTTCCTGCTCGATCTGGGCCAGGACACGCCCGAGGACTGGGTGATCGACAAGGCGCTGGCGCACGCCCCTGTGGGTCCCTGCGTGGATCTGGGCGCGGGCCTGGGCCAGATGGCCGCCCGGATGGCGGCCGCCCAGCGCGAGGTGGTCATCTTGGACCGCAGCCCGGACGCGGTCGTGCTCTGCCGGGCCCTGCTGCACGGCCAGGTCCGCGAGGCGTTGGTGCCGACACACCGTCGGGGCTGCCTGCCCCAGTCGGTGCCTCGACCGCCGGGCGGGCGGCTGCACTTCGCGATCGCCGACGCCTGCGCCCCGCCGCTGGCCCCCGAGTCGATGGCCTGGATCCACATGGGCGGCCTGCTGGACGTGCTCGAGCCCGAGCAGCTGGTGCAGTCGCTCGTGCAGGCGGTGCAGCGCCTGGTCCCCGCGGGGGTGCTGAGCATCACGACCGCCTACGACACCCCAGGCGGTCCGATGCTGCCAGACGAGGCCCCGCCCGAGGGCGAGATGCGCGAGGTGCTCGACGAGCTGGGGCTGGACCTGGTCGAGGAGAGAGACAAGGTGCCCTCGATCCGCCGGCTCTACGACCGGCGCTTCGAGGTCAGGCTGGTGCACTGCATGGTGCTGCGCCGCCGGTAGCGGGCCGCCGACAGGCGAGCGAACGCGTCCATCGTGTTGCGGAGGGTGCCAGGAGGACCTAGTGGCCTCCCCCCTCGGCCCCGGACACCCCATGGACAGCGCGATGATCTACAAGACGGCCGGCGTCGTGCTCTACCTCGGAGTGCTGCTCGTCATCGGGGTCGTGGCGTCTCGACGCATGAAGGACATGCGCGACTACTACGCCGGCGGCAAGCAGCTGGGCTTCTGGGCCGCCGCCTTCAGCGCGCGCGCCACCGGCGAGTCGGCGTGGTTGCTGCTGGGGCTCACGGGCATGGGCGCGCTGGTCGGCTTCAAGGGACTGTGGGTCGTGCTCGGCGAGGTGGTGGGCGTGGGCCTGGCCTGGATGCTGATGTGCGGTCGGTTCAAGCTCCTGACCGACCGCTACGACGCCATCACCATCCCGGACTACCTCGAGGGCCGGTTCCGGGACACGCGTCAGCGGCTGCGGCGGGTCTCCGCCCTGGCGCTGGTCATCTTCGTGACCATCTACGTCAGCGCCCAGATCGACGCCACGGGCACCGCGTTCGAGAGCTTCCTGGGCATCGACTACTTCATCGGCTCGCTCATCGGCTTCGCGGTGGTGCTGGTCTACATCGTCAGCGGCGGCTTCGTCGCCGTGGTCTGGTCCGACGTCTTCCAGGGCACGCTGATGCTGGTGGGCCTCGTCGCGCTGCCCATCCTGGGGCTCGTGTACGCCGGCGGCGTCGAGCCCGTGGCGGAGAGCCTGCGGGCCCTCGACCCCTCGCTCCTGACGCTGTCGGGGGCGGGCGGCTGGTCGCTCGCGACGGTGCTGCAGGTCGTCGGGCTGGTGGTCATTGGCGTCGGGTTCCTGGGCTCGCCGCAGATCTTCGTGCGCTTCCTGGCGCTCAAGGACACGCGCGAGGTGCGCCCAGGCGCCATCCTGGCGGTGTGCTGGACGATCCTGGGGGACACCGGCGCGGTGCTGACGGGCATGGTCGGCCGCGCCCTGCTGACCGAGACGGGCGGGCCGAGCGCCGAGGCGGTGCTGGGCACGGGCGCGCAGGACGTGCTGCCCATGCTGGCCGAGCACATCCTGCCAGCGGCGCTGGTGGGTCTGGTCATCGCCATCGTGCTCTCCGCCATCATGTCGACCATCGACTCGCTGCTGGTCCTGGCCAGCAGCGCCGCCGTGCGGGACTGGTACCAGCAGGTCCGCCACCCGACGCTGCCCGACGCCAGCCTCATGACCATCAGCCGGGTGGTCACGGTGGGCCTGGCCGTCGTCGCGCTGGCGCTGTCCATGACCGTGGCGGTCCTCAGCCCCACCCGGACGGTCTTCTGGTTCGTGGTCTTCGGCTGGTCGGGCATCGCGGCGACCTTCTGTCCGACCATGATCCTGTCGCTCTTCTGGTCCCGAATGACCACCAAGGGAGCGATGGCCAGCATGGTCACAGGCTTCCTGTGCGTGCCGGTGTTCAAGTTCCTCGTGCCCGAGATCCCCGTAATCGGCGCCACCGTGGCCGAGCTGTCCGAGCTGCCACCGTCGTTCGCGCTCGCGCTGCTCGCGGCGGTCGTCGTGAGCCGCATGGACAAGGCGGGACAGGGCGAGCTCGAGGGCGTCGCCGAGGACCTCCAGTGGGCAGCCCGCTCCATGAAGGAGCAGGCGCGGGACGGGGACTTCGAGCCGGCGCCGGCGATCGCCTCGTCGTCGCCGCCCGAGGCCTGAGC
>CALGIB010000601.1 GCA_937915955.1 uncultured Pseudomonadota bacterium | reverse complement strand
CAGTGCTCGAACACGGTCAGGGCCACTCCGAGCTCCCCGGCGGCGAAGGGGTCGCCCAGCAGGAAGGTGTCCACGCCCTGCGCCAGCTCGCGGGCGGGCCCGGGCTCGGGCAGCAGCAGCTCGAAGCAGGCGATGAGGGTGCTGAGCTGGGCGTCCGAGAGCGCCTGGGCGCCCGGGGCGTCCACGGGTCGATGACCCAGCGCGACGAGCCCGCCGAGTGCGGCCAGGGCGACGCTGCCCGTCAGGAATGTCCGGCGCGAGAGCATAGGTCGAGCCTACCTGATCGGGACCTGAGCGACCTCGAAAGCCAGCACGCCGTCCCGCTCGGCCACCGGCTCGCCAAGCCGCCGTCGCAGCAGCGCCTCGAGCCGCTCGGCCTCCTCGGCGCCGCAGCGGTCCGTGTGCAGCAGCACCACGCTCACGCCCCAGTCCCCGAGTCGGCTGGCCCCGGGGGCGGGCGAGGGGACCACGAAGTCGAAGGCCGGCACGTCCCGGTTTCGGGCCCTGGCCTCGGGGTCGTCCAGGGCCAGGACGGCCTCGTTCACGAGGGGATCGACGAGCAGTTGCTCGGGCACGAAGCTGTTCACGCCATAGGCGATGGTGCGGCCGTGCACGGTCTGGGCGAGCAGGTAGGCGCGGTTGGCGGTGCTCGCGTCTGGGGGCAGGTCCAGGATCGCGCCTTCGGTCGGCACGCCCTCGGCGTAGAGCACCGAGGGCGCCGAGACCGGAGCCGTCAGCAGCGGCCAGGGCGCCGCCGAAGCCAGCAGCAGCTCGCCGAGCAGCAGCAGCGGGGCCAGCGCCTGGACGACCCGCGGCAGCGCGCTGATGCCCGCGGCCGCGAACAGCGCCAGCAAGGGCACCAGGAAGGCCGCGATCCGGTAGGGGTGGTGCACGAAGTGGAAGGGCGAGCCGGGCAGGTAGAGCAGCGCGAAGGGCAGCAGGAGCGGGATCGCTCCCAGGCGCGGCACCGCGCGGTTCCAGCTCAGGACGGGGCCCAGCGAGATCAGCGCGAAGGCGGCCCCACCTCGCCCCAGCTCGGCCCGCAGCTCCGGGCGACGCCAGAGACCCACGCCCGCCAGCAGCAGGGTGGACCAGCCCAGGTAGTTGACGTGCAGGATGCCGGGGTTGCCGAGCGCCGGGGTGTCCGGATGCACCCAGTCACCGGGCCGAAGCCAGCTGTGCAGGTCCGTGGCCGGCAGGCTGTGGAAGCTCCAGCCCGGGGCCTGGGCCGCCGTGAACGCCGGGTCGGGGTCCGTCAGCGTGGTCCAGGCGATGGCCATGACCGGCAGGGCCAGCAGCGCCCAGACACCCAGCGCGACGGCCAGGACCCGCAGGCGATCCCGCCACTGGGGGTGCAGGCAGAGCGAGAGCGCCAGGAGCCCACCGAAGACGCCGTAGCTGAAGGCCTGCCAGGTGCAGATCGCCAGCGCCAGGCCCGGCAGCCAGGCCGGCGACCGCCCCCGCCAGGCCCGGATCAGGGTCCAGAGGAAGAGCGTGGGCGCGAAGAGGCCCGTGTACTCGGAGAGCCCGCTGTGCATCAGGCCCAGCAGGTAGGGGCTGGCCGAGACCGCCACCGCCGAGGCCAGCCCGCCCAAAGCGCTGCCGCTGACCTCGCGGCCCATGAACCAGGCGACCAAGCCCGCCGCGAAGGTCTGCAGCAGGAGCAGGGCGTTCCAGGCTCGGACGGGTCCGAAGGCCTGCAGGGGCGTCGCCAGCAGGGCCCCCAGCGGGTCGGGGTGCCAGAGGGCGCCGCCGTCCGGCAGGTGGGTGAGGGTCGTGCGAAGCGGCAGGTGCCCGGTCAGCAGCTCACGGGCGAACCACCAGGTGCCCCAGAGGTGGTCGGGCATGTCGCCGCTGGGGTGCCCCAACGCCTGCTCGCCGAAGGGGCCGGGCCAGGTCACCAGCACGGCCAGCGCGAAGACCAGCGCGATCCAGGGGAGCTTCCTCACCGGCGGTCGTCGCCCGGCGCCGCGCCCAGGTCGTCCCCCATCTCGCCGGCCTCACCCTTGGGGGGCTCGGGCGGGATGGTCGGCGGGAACAGGCGCGCCAGACCTCGGAAGCCCAGCGCGCGGCCGTGCCCGACGTCCAGCATCTCGTTGCCGTCCCGGGTCGTGTAGTCCTGGGGCAGGCCGAACTCCGGCACGTCCTCGACGACGCCCTGGTGCTTGTAGTTCTCGAGGTCCCAGACGAACAGGTGGTCGCGGAAGACGTAGACCGGCTCGCCGAACAGCGGCGTGAAGATGGCTGGGTAGCGCTCGACCAGGCCGTAGAGCGCCCTCGGGAAGTACTCGGCGTTCACGACCAGGTAGCGCACGCCGGACTGCCTCAGCTCGACCACGTGCTCGGGTCGGAAGGCGAAGGGCGCGTTCATCAGCTGCCCGCTCTCGTACTGCTGCAGCGTGGTCAGGAAGGTGTTCTCCGCGACCCAGGCGTCCCAGGCGTCGGGGCGCACGCGGTCCACCCACATCGCGTGGCCGTTGACCAGCTTCTTGCCGTGCACCTTCTGGTAGATCAGCGTCTGCTGGGCCGTGGCGACCTGGGGCGAGATCGGCAGCTCGATCAGCGCCTCGCCGGGCAGCTCGGCCACGCCCAGGTAGGCCTCGGGCGGCTCCCACCAGGCCACGGGGGTGCTGGTCTTGCCGCTGCGCAGACCGTAGTCGAGGGGCAGGAGCAGGGCCAGCAGGGGGCCCAGCCAGACCTTGTCGGGCAGCGCGCGGCTGGCGAAGACGGCGAGCGCGAAGGTCACGACGACGACGTGTCGGTAGGGCCACCAGAAGCGCCGCAGCGTGGCCGAGGCGCCGTAGAGCAGCTGGAAGGGGCCGGGCACGCCCGTGCTGTCGCCGCTGGGGGAGAGCAGCTCGGGGCCCAGCGCCAGCAGGAAGAACAGGATCCCGCAGGTCGCGACGGCCTTGAGGCGCCAGTCCCAGCGGCCGCGCAGCTTCCAGGCTCCCCAGGCAGCCAGGCCCAGCGCGATGAGCGACGTGGTGACCTCACCCCGCTCGGCGTCGCCGCCCCAGAACGCGAACGACAAGGGCAGCCCCGAGGACAGCGCCAGCGGGTGCGGGAAGGCCTCGGTCGCCGTGCCGGGGATCAGCGCCCAGTTCGTCAGGAAGAGGGTGAGCGGCGGGACCACCAGCAGCAGCGCGCCCAGGGCGAAGACCAGGATCTGGGGCCAGGCCCTCAGCGCCTCGCGGCCCCGCCAGGCCAGCGTGATGGCGCCGACCAGCGTCGCCCAGAGCCCGTAGTACCAGTAGATGAAGGCGCAGAGGCCGTAGAGCAGCGCCGCGCCGACCGCGCTCTTCCAGCTGCGCTCGTCCAGGGTCTTGATCCAGAGCGCCCAGAAGCCCGCGAAGGCGTAGAGCGGGACCTGGGAGAAGCGCCCGCCGGCCAGCTCGTGGCAGACGTAGGGCGACAGCGCCAGGGTGGCGCCGCCGAAGATGGCGCCCGCCCGCCCAGCGCCGAGGCTGCGGCACAGCCCGTAGCCGGCCAGCCCGTTGAGCACGATCACCACGAAGTACCAGGCCGTGATCGAGCCCGGCCACCCGAAGATGGCGTGGAAGGGCGTGTACAGCACCGCGTCACTGCCGTTGCCGGCCAGCCACGGGTGGTCGCCGATGGGGAAGTAGTAGTCGGTGTTGTGGAGGATCGACTCGCCGGCGAGGAGGCGGTCGGCGATCCAGCTGTACAGCCAGTGGTTGGACAGCATGTCGGGGTGGCGCCAGTCCCCGATCAGCACGTGCTGCCCGTCCAGGTAGGCCGGGTACAGCACCCACAGAGCCACCGCGACGTAGACCGCCAGCGCCAGGGGCCAGCCGCTCAGGTGCTTGCGCAAGGTGTCCACCAGCCCGTCTTATCGCAGGCGCTATGGTCGAGACCCGGAGCGTGGACGTATGGACCCGATCGAGCTCTCCTTCGTGCTGAACGGTGAACCGGTCCAGCTCGCCGCGGCGCCGAAGCGACCTGCCCTCGAGATCCTCCGCGAGGAGCTCGGGCTGCGCTCGATCAAGCCTGGCTGCAGCCCCCAGGGCATCTGTGGCAGCTGCGCTGTGCTGGTCGACGGAAAGCTGCGGCTGACCTGTACGCTGCCCTTCAAGTCCTTGGCGGGCAAGGCGATCACCACCTTGGAAGGTTGGGATCCGGAGGAGCGGCTGCGCCTGGCCGAGGCCCTGGCGAGCACGGCGGCCGTGCGCGACGGCTACAGCCTGCCGGGGCTGATGGTCCAAGGACACAAGCTCGGGGCGCAGGCCGAGCCCGAGGCCGTCGTCCGAGGGCTGCAGACCCACTCGGGCCGCCTGGCCTGGTCGGCGATCGCCAAGGGGCTGGGCGGGCACTCGGGGCCCTCGCTGCTCGCCGAGGGGCTGGATCTCGCCACCGGTCAGGAGCCCTTCGTCGCCGATCTCCAGCGCCCGGGCATGCTGCACGCCGCGCTGGTCTGGTCCCCGGTCCCGCGCGGGCGCCTGAAGCGGCTGGGCTGCGAGGCGGCCCGGTCCCTGCCTGGCGTGATCGAGGTGTTCGAGCGGGGCCTGGGTGAGCTCGAGCACGTCGGCGAGGTCCTGGCGGTGGTGGTCGCGACCTCCCGCTTCCTCGCGAGGCAGGCCAGGGACCTCGTCGAGATCGAGGTCGAGGAGCTCGAGCCCCTGCTCGACCCCGGTCGGTCTCGCGTCTGCGTCGCGAGCGCCCTGGACGAGGCCGGGGACCTGCTCGCCGGGCACGAGGACGAGGCGCTGGAGCTGAGCTTCAGCTCGGTTGATCCGGGCTTCATCGAGCCCGAGGCGGCGCTGGCCGTGCCGGGCCGAGGTGGCCTTCGGCTGTACAGCAACGGCGAGTGCGCCAGGCTCGAGTCGCTGATCCTGAGCGAGCAGCTGGGCTGTCCGGTCGAAGTGGAGATCCTGGGGCAGCCTGATCGCCTCGCCGGGCGCGGCCTGACCGTGCAGATCCACGCCCTTCAGGCGGCGGCGCGGCTGGATCGACCGGTCAAGCTGGCCCTGGACCTCGAGGAGGGCATGCGCCTGCACAGTCGGCGGCACGCCTGCTCGGTGAGCTCGACGCTGTCGCTGTCCGAGGGGCGCCTGGCGCGGCTGCGCAGCGAGGTCCTGGTCGACGGCGGGGCCCGCCCGGACGCCGAGGGCTTCGCGGCGCGCTTCCTCGTGCACGCCGCGGGGGCCTACGAGCTGCCCGCGAGGTCGATCTCGGTGCGGGCCTTCGAGACGAACAACCCGACCTCTGGCGATCTGGTCGGTGAGGGCACGCTGCAGGCGCTGATCAGCCTCGAGCTGGCGATCGACCGAGCTGCGCGTCGGCGAGGGATGGATCCTTTGGAGCTGCGACTGGCCAGCCTGGCCGAGGACGCGGGCAGCGCGCGGACGGTGCTCGAGGCGCTGGCGGGCCTCTGTCCGCAGCCCTCGGGCCTGGCCTGCGCGCTGGAACGCCGCAGCGATCCAGCGCCGGCGGCCCTGGAGATGGAGGCGGGGCGCCTCCGCGTGGAGCGGGCTTCACTCGGCCAGGGCTTCGCGTCCGAGCTGCGGGCGCTGGCGGGCGAGGTCGACATCGAGGTGAGCAGCCACGCGCCTCCTTGCCCCAGCGCCGACGCAGACCTGCTGCTTCGCGCGCTGGGGGCCGCGCTCCGGGGCGATCCGGCCGAGGCCAGCGGTCAGCTCGGTGAGCCGATCGCGGCGGCCTCGGCGGCAGTGGAGCTGAACGAGCTGGGCGGCATCCGGACCGTCTTCGTCGTGGCCGAGGGCCCGAACGACGCGCTCGCTGAAGCCCGGGCCGAGGTCGCGGTGGCCTCGGGGCTGGGGCTGGCGCTCACCGAGGCGGTGGGTCGGGAGGGC
>CALGIB010000600.1 GCA_937915955.1 uncultured Pseudomonadota bacterium | reverse complement strand
CATGAAGCCCGACGCCCCCGTCCCGACCCCCAGAGCCGACTGCCCCGACTGCCAGGGCGGCGGCCTGCTCTTCGGCTCCGACGCCGGCAGCGCTCGGGCCATGGTCTGCCCCTGCGGCGGGATCTGCCCGCGCTGCGGGGACACCGGACGCCTGCTGCTCAGCGACGACGGCGTCCGGCGCGTGGCCCGCTGCCGTTGCCGCTTGCTGCACGACCGGGCCGACCACTTCAACGCCGCCGGCCTGCCAGGGCGCCACGCCAGCTCCAGCTTCGCCAACTTCATGACCAACGTGCCCGGCGCGCGGGGCAGCTTCTACCAGGCCCAGGGTTGGGCCAACGGCGACCAGTCCCGCGGCCTGATCCTCTACGGCGAGGTCGGACGCGGCAAGACCCACCTGCTCGCCGGCGCCCTGCGGACCCTGATCTTCGACAAGGGCCTGCGCGCGCGCTTCGTCGAGTTCAGCCTGCTGCTGGCGGACCTGAAGGCGGGCTTCGAGAAGGGTCGAGGCACGAGCTCGCTGATCGCCGAGGCGCTGGACACCGACGTGCTCGCCATCGACGAGCTGGGCAAGGGCCGCAACACCGAGTGGGAGCTGACCGTGCTCGACGAGCTCGTGAGCCGGGCCTACAACGACCAGAAGGTCCTGATCGCGACGACCAACTACCGACCCGGGCAGGCCACCGGCGCGGGCCCCGGCAACCTGGCCCTGGTGGGCACCGAGGGCCAGACCTCCCAGACCCTGGGCGACCGCGTCGGCAACCGGGTCTTCAGCCGCCTCTGCGAGATGTGCGACTTCGTGGAGGTGGGCCGCGGCGGCGCCGACTTCCGCCTGCTCCAGGCCCGCGGGATGCGCTCCTGAGCGAGGGCCAGCAGGACCTGCTCGCCCTGGCCCGCGCGCTGGCCCCCCTCGAGGAGGCCGCGCAGGAGCTGGCCTGGAACCGCGAGCGCCCCTGGCGGCCTCAGAGCCACCTGTGGATCGAGAAGCGCGTGCCGGTGGTCGATCTGCACGACCTGAGCATCGCGCTGGCGCTCCAGGCCGTCGAGACCGTCGCGCGGACCCCCCTTCAGGGCGGCGCCGTCCACCTCGTCACGGGCAAGGGAAACCACAGCATCGATGGCCGATCCCGCCTGCGGGAGGCCGTCGGCGAGCGCCTCGACGAGCTCGCCGTCGGCGAGGGCTGGGCGGTCCGCGTGCCCAGCATCGGGCGCTTCACGCTGCTCACCGACCTGGACGTCGCCCCGCCGGCGGCCTCCGGACGGCTCGAACCCTGGTTCTGGATCGGCCTCGCCGGCTTCCTCCTGCTGGCCTGCTACGCCGCGCCCCTGGCCGGTTTCCCGCTCGCCGCGCTGGCCGCGCTGGTCTGGTGGCTCTCGAGAACTCCTCGCTAAGGTCGAAAAGCACGCTCCCCTCAGGCTAAACTCGCGAGCTAGTCGAAAGGGATGAGCTGGAATGTTGACCGCATTGATCCTGTCCTTGGTGGGCTGTCTGTCCTCCTGGACCCTCCTGGACGGAGACGGAGACGGCATCACGCTGTTGCAGGGTGACTGCGACGACCAGGACGCCAGCATCTACCCGGGCGCCGAGGAGACCTGGTACGACGGCGTCGACCAGGACTGTGACGGCGCCAACGACTACGACGCGGACGGCGACAGCTTCATCTCGGACGAGTACGGCGGAGACGACTGCGACGACGAGCACGACAACGCCTGGCCGGGCAACGACGAGGCCTGGTACGACGGCATCGACGGCGACTGCGACGGGGGCAACGACTACGATCAGGACGGGGACTTCGTCGACGTGGACGAGGACTGCGACGACACCCGCGCCGACGTCTACCCGGGGGCGGAGGACGCCTGGTACGACGGCGTCGACCAGGACTGCGCTGGCAACTCGGACTACGACCGGGACGGTGACGGCGCGGACTCGGACGCCTTCGGCGGAGACGACTGCGACGACGACGATGCCCACTTCGGGCCCGAGGCCGAGGACATCTGGTACGACTGCAGCGACAACAACTGCGACGGCAACGACGGGGACAAGGACGGCGACGGCTACGTCACCGACGCCTACCGGGACAGCTGCGCGGACTGGAAGACCTTCCCGGCCCACGTCAACGCCGGGGACTGCTGGGACGACCCCGACGATCGGACCGAGCTCTACACGGCGCTCAACGGCCAGCCGGACCCCGACGCCGAGGACGTGCACCCGGGCGCCACCGACGCCCACTACGACGCCGTCGACGCCGACTGCGGCGGGGACGGGGGCGAGTTCGACGCCGACGGCGACGGCTACGACCACGACACCTACGTGGACCGGGACGGCAGCAGCGGCGACGACTGCGACGACACCGACCTGACCATCAGCCCGGCGGCCGAGGAGGTCTGCGACGAGGCCAACGTCGACGAGGACTGCAACGGCCTGGCCGACAGCGAGGACAGCGCGGCCCTGGGCCAGACGCTCTGGTACCAGGACTTTGACCGGGACGGCTACGGCGACGCCGACCAGGAGGGCCAGTGGTCCTGTGACGGCTACAGCTACTTCGACGGCACCAACCAGGACGACTGCGACGACTACGACGCGGCCACCTACCCCGGCGCCACCGAGTACTGCGACGGCCACGACGACGACTGCGACGGCGAGACCGACGAGGACGACGCGGCCGACACGACGACCTTCTACGCCGACGCCGACGGGGACGCCTACGGCGACTCGCTGGACAGCATCACCCAGTGCTACCAGCCCAGCGGCTACGTCGACGACGACACCGACTGCGACGACGACGACGCCAGCGTGAACCCCGGCCAGGCCGAGGTCTGCGACAGCG
>CALGIB010000599.1 GCA_937915955.1 uncultured Pseudomonadota bacterium | reverse complement strand
GGCAGCCTACACAAAGACTGGCACCGGGAGCGGATCGAGCGCCCTCCACACGATCGAAAGCCGCCCCGAGGACATCCCGGGGCGGCCGACGAACGACGAAGGTGAAGCCGAAGCTTCGGAGGAACAGGGGGCAGGTCTTTTCCTCGGGTCGCGACCTGCGAGCGACCGACTTCGGGCGAGGGGGGTGGCAGTCCGGTCTCCGAGGTCCCCCGAGAGCGACCTCGGAGACCGGACACTGCGCTCAGTCGCGCCGCCGGAGGAGGAGCGAACCGGCGAGCGCCATGAGCGCAGCAGCGAAGCCTGTGGAAGTCGGGGAAGTCGGGGAAGTCGGGGAAGTCGGGGAAGTCGTGGAGCAGCCGAGCGAGACCATGGCGCTGTTCGCCTCGCGCTCGGGGAAGTCGGGGTCGGGGGTGATCAGCTCGCGGCCGCCATCGGGGTCCGCCGCGCTGTCGTCCTGAGGGGTGAAGTCCTCACCGTCGCAGTCCTGGTCGATGCCGTCGGCGCCGATCTCGGCCGCGTCGGGGGCCACGGAGGCGTCCGTGTCGTCGCAGTCGGCGCCGAGGCGCCAGCCATCACCGTCCTGGTCCCAGTCGTCGTCTCCAGCGCAGTCGCTGTCGACGCTGTCGTAGGGCTCGTCATCGGCCCAGGGGTGCACGGAGGCGTCCTCGTCGTCGCAGTCGACGTTCGCGGACCATCCGTCGCCGTCCAGGTCCTGGTCGAGCAGCCCGTCGCAGTCGCCGTCCACGGCGTCTCCGTTCTGCTCGCCGTTGCCGGGGCTGCGGCTCGCGTCGGTGTCGTCGCAGTCGTCACCGCCGTACTGGGCGGCCCGGTGCCCGTCACCGTCCTGATCGAAGTCGTCGTCGGCCCGGCAGTCCGAGTCCACGCCGTCGTAGAAGACGTCGACAGCGTACTCGTGCACCGCGGCCGCCTCGTCGTCGCAGTCGCGACCGTAGGGGTAGCCGTCCCCGTCGCCGTCCATCAGGAGCCACGCCGAGGGCCCGCCGTAGGCGCCCATGTCCGCGGGGCTGCCGTCCGGGTCGGACTGACCGAGGGGGCCCGCGTCCAGCGCGGGGCTGTAGCTGCCAGGCATCCACTCGCCCGCCTCGGGGGCCTTGATCCGTGGGTCCGCGACGATCGAGCCGGTCTGCAGCGTGACGTCGCCGACGCTCTCGTAGCCGGAGCTGCCGTAGAGCAGCGAGAAGCTGACCTGCACCTCGCCGGCGCCGCTGGCGTACAGGCCCTCGCCCGTGTTGTCCGTGACGATGCAGCCCTCGACCACCGCCCGGCCGCCCGTCACCGCCATGCCTCCGCCGTGGGCCGCGTGGTTGTCACCGAGGGTCGCGAAGGCCACCCTGGAGGTGCCCGAGGCCTGGTACCAGGCTCCGCCGATCTCGGCCCACTCGATGCCGGTCCACAGCGCGTTCTGCACCGTGACGTCGCCGCCGCCCTGGAAGAAGCCGCCGCCGCGAGCGGCCGAGCCGCCCTCGATGACGCTGCGGGTCATGCGGACCTGGGCGTCCGAGGCGTAGAAGTGCCCGCCGTCCTCGGTGGCCACGCCGCCCACGCTGTGGGTGTCCTGGAAGGTGACCTCACCGCCCTCGACGAAGGCGCTGCCGCCCCGCGTGGCCGAGCCGGCGGCCATGGTGCTGCCCAGCACGGTGACCTGGGCGGCCCGGAAGGAGAAGATCCCGCCGCCCTCGCTGGCCTCGCCGACCTCGAAGGTGGAGCGGCTGACGTTCGCGCTCGCGCCGTCGACGGCGATGTGACCGCCGTGGGCCGCCTGGCCGCGGAGGAAGCTGCTGGACTGCACCTTGAGGTGGCCGCCGCTGGCCGAGATGGCGCCGCCGGCGCCCTGGGCGTGGGTGTCCTCGAAGGAGGAGTCGGTGACGATGAGCAGACCCGCCTCCAGGCGGATGGCGCCGCCCTGGCTGCCCGAGGTGCGCAGGAAGGCGCCGGACTCGACCTCGAGGGCCCCGCCGAAGACCTGCACGGGGCTGCCGTCCTGGACCTCCCAGTCGGAGAAGGTCGAGGCCACGACGGTGACCTCGCCGTCCCGGACGGTGAGCGCCGGGCCGGGCATCTGGCCGCGTCCCTCGAAGCGGAGCGCGTCCAGCGCCACCTGACCGCCCTCGATCTCCACACCCTGCTTCACGGTCAGGCTGCTGACGGTGACGCTGGCGCTGCCCAGGACCTGCAGCCGGCCCACCTGAGCGTCCGGGCCCATGCCCTGGATGAAGAGCTCGCGGCTGTCGATGACGACCAGCTGGTCGTCGCTCTCGAGCACCAGGATGGTGTCGCCGTCGCCGGCCTCGTGTACGGCCTCGTCGAGGCTGGTGTAGTCGCCGTCCGGGCCCACCGTGACCGTAGCGGCCAGGCTGGGGGCGCAGAGCGCGAGCAGGAATCCGGTCATGTTGTGTCTCCTCCGAGTCCGTCGTCAGTCCATCTGTCGACAGAGAGATCGGCTGAGGTCGGAGAAGCCGTGAGGGGTGCGGGCGAGCTTTCTTGGCTCAGGGGGCGGAGACGCCCTCCAGCAGCGGCCAGGCTGGGGAGGGGAGCCAGATCTCCGCCACCGGATCGCGGTAGACCGAGCGCCACCGGGACGGATCCAGCGGCGGCTCCTGGGCGCTGGGCCACAGCAGCACCAGGGTGTGGTAGCGCGCCACGGCCGCATCGAAGGTGCTGACGTCGCCCTGCCCTCGGGCCAGCAGGAGCTCGACGACGTCGGGCTGCATGACCAGCCGGCCGTCACCGAGCACCGTGGCGCCCGGGGACAGGCGGTAGAGGTAGTAGCCGGACCAGCGGGGGCTGAGGTCCGCAGGCAGCCGCAGATCCCGCTCGAGCAGCCAGTCGCAGGCCGCCACCGGGAAGGCCCCCGGATCGAGCAGCTGGAGGCGCTCCGAGGGCGACCAGCGAAGGCCCCCTCGACCCACCAGCGCCACCACCGCCAGCGCCGTCAGGCCCCGGAAGAACCGAGGGGCCTGCTGCGCCTGGCTGAGCCACAGCCCGACCGGCAGCGCCGCGAACCAGACCCAGCGGACCATCAGGAGCGAGGCGACCGCGCAGCCCAGCGCGGCGATCCGCAGACCCAGCGGCAGCTCGCTGTCCCGGGCCAGCCCGAGCCCGCACAGCAGCCCCGCGCCGACGCCGAAGATCACCACGACACCCCACCACCCCTCGCCCAGGTAGGTCCAGGTGTTCGCCAGCTCGGGCACCAGCTCCGAGGGCCAGGTGCCGTGTGAGGCCAGGGCGTGCAAGGCCCCGAGGCGAGCCTGGGGGACCGCGACCATGCCCAGGAAGCCAGCCAGCAGCACCCCCCAGCGGGCCCGCTCCCGAGGAGCGCTCAGCGCCCAGGCCCCCACCAGGGCCACCCACCAGGCGGCGCTCACGGCGTGGGTGTTGGCCCAGACCAGCGCCAGCAGGACCGCGCCGAGCCAGGCCCCGCGGCCACGCACCCACTCCAGCAGCAGCGGCAGCAGCGCGATGACGTAGGCCAGCTCGAAGACGTGGGGCCGCACCCGCACGCGGTCTTCGAACAACAGCAGCAGCACGGCCAGGCCCGTGAAGGCCGCCCAACGGGGGCCGCGACGACGCAGGATCTCGAAGTAGCCCAGCGCCGCGCCCGCCATCACCAGGACGTGCAACCCCTGGACCAGGCGCAGGCCGCCCAGCCCGTCGAGCGCCGCGACCAGGACCTCGTAGCCCCACTGGAAGGTGCGCCAAGGGGCCTCGGGGTGGGCCGCGCTCAGCACGTCCTGGGTGGGCACGCCGCCCTCGAGGATCAGGCGCCCGACGACCACGTGCCAGAAGATGTCGATGTTCCAGATGGGCCGAAACAGCCACAGCGCCAGCGCGACGAAGACCGCGACCAGCAGCGCAGGGCGCCGCTCAGCCACCGCCCACCGCCCGGACGATCTCCACCCGGTCGCCCTCGCTCAGCGAGGTGGTCCCGAGCTCACCGCGGGGAACAACGTACAGGTTCAGCGCCACCGCCACGCCCTCGACCACCAGCCCGAGCTGCTCGAGGAGCTGGGTCAGGGTCGTGCCGTCCGCGAGCTCCCGGTCCTCGCCGTTGACCCGGACCGTCACCGCCGACCGCCACCCGGCCGACCGGCGCTGCAATCGGAGTCCTCGAACAGGCGCTGGTTGTTGGCGAGCTGCATCGCGTCCTGGCGGCTGATCTTGCCGCGCAGCGCGAGGTCCTTGAGGCACTCCTCCATGACGACCATGCCCTCGGACTTGCCCGTCTGCATCATCGAGGGGATCTGGTGGAGCTTGTTCTCGCGGATCAGGTTCCGGATCGCGTTGTTGGCGATCATGATCTCGTGGGCGGCCACGCGGCCCTTGCCGTCGGACCGCTTCAGCAGGGACTGGCTGACCACCGCCATCAGCGAGGTCGACAGCATCGTGCGCACCTGCTGCTGCTGCTCGTGAGGGAACACGTCGATGACGCGGTCGATGGTCTCGGGGGCCGAGTTGGTGTGCAGCGTGCCGAAGACGAGGTGGCCGGTCTCCGCGGCGGTCAGGGCCAGCGAGATGGTCTCCAGATCGCGGAGCTCGCCGACCAGGATGACGTCGGGGTCCTCGCGCAGGGCCGAGCGCAGCGCGTTCGTGAACGAGTGGGTGTGGGAGCCGACCTCGCGCTGATTGATGATGCACTTGCGCGGCACGTGCACGAACTCGACGGGGTCCTCGACCGTCAGGATGTGCTCGTGCCGGTTCTTGTTGATGTGGTCGATGATCGCGGCCAGCGTCGTCGACTTGCCCGAGCCCGTCGGCCCCGTCACCAGCACCAGGCCCTTCTTGTAGTTGGCCATGGCCTCGAAGACCTTGGGCGCCTTGATGTCCTCGAGGGTCAACACCTTGCTGGGGATCTGACGCAGCACCATGCCGACGCCGCGGCTCTGGGTGAAGACGTTGATGCGGAAGCGGGCCAGGCCCTTGAGCCCGATGCTGAAGTCGCACTCGAGCTTGTTCTCGAACTCCGTCTTCTGCTTCTCGGACATCACCGAGTAGGCCAGGCGCTTGGCGTCGTCGGGCCCCAGCGGAGCCAGGTCCAGGCGCTTGATCTCGCCGTCCACGCGCATGGCAGGGATCTCGCCGGCGCCGACGTGGATGTCGGAGGCGCCGATCTTCACCGCGAAGGTGAGCAGCTCGTGGATCCGGACGGACATCGCGCGAGCCTACCGGCGCGAGGTCCCGGCATCAAGCCGCCGGGCTACGCTGCGCCCGTGGATGAACTGTACCGGGACCGCTTCCTGCTGGTGATCGACAAGCCCGTGGGTCTTCCGAGCCAGCGGGATCGCGCTGGGAGGCCAGGGGTCTACGAGCTGCTCGGCGAGACCGAGCCCTACGTGGGCCTGCACCACCGGCTGGACACCGCGGCCAGCGGGCTGCTGCTCCTGAGCCTGAGCCGCGCCGCCAACCGGGGCATCGCGCGGCAGCTGCAGACCCACACGATGGTCCGGCGCTACACGGCGATGGTCCTGGGCGACCCCGGCGAGAGCGGCAGCTGGGACGGCGAGCTGGACGGCAAGCGCGCGCGGACCTGGTGGCGCGCGCTGAGCCGGGGTCGCACCAGCCTGCTCGAGCTGAGGCTGGACACCGGGCGCACCCACCAGATCCGCCGCCACGCGCAGGAGGCCGGCCACCCCCTGCTCGGGGACCGGCGCTACGGAGGGGCGGCCGCCGGGCTGGCCCCCAGGCTGGCCCTTCACGCCCACGAGCTGCGGCTGGAGCACCCGGTCGAGGACCGCGCGCTGGTGCTCGAGAGCCCCGCGCCCCCGGAGTTCGCGACGTGGCTCCGCTGAGCCCGCGGCTGCAGCTCGGGCTGCTGCTGCTGTTGACGACGATCCTGCTCTTCCCATCGCCGCAGGCCGACTACGTCTGGGACGACGCGAGCTTGATCCTGCGCAACCCCAACCTGCAGGCCCCGACGCTGGACTGGCTGCTGCGGGGGGACCTCTGGGCGGGCATCGGCGAGAGCAGCGCCCACTTCTACCGGCCGCTGATGCTCCTGTCCCTGCTGGTGGACCGGGCGCTGGGGCTGGGGCCCTTCGGCGCGCAGCTGCACTCGCTGGGCTGGCACCTGCTGAGCGTGGGGCTGCTGGTCACCCTGCTGCGCCGACACGTGCGCCCGGAGGCCGCGCTGCTGGGCGGCGTCCTGCTGGCCCTGCACCCGATGCAGTCCTCCATCGTGCGCTTCGTGGCGGCCCGCAA
>CALGIB010000598.1 GCA_937915955.1 uncultured Pseudomonadota bacterium | reverse complement strand
GTCGAGCTCCTGCCTGAGCGCGGCGCAGAGATACGCCTCCTCGCGGCGCGCCCGCGCTCAAGATCGGCCGGCCCGTGGCGCTCATCGTCGACGACGCGGACGAGATCCTGGAGCTGGTGGGCCTGACCCTCGAGGACGACTACGACATCCGCACGGCCTCCGACGGGATCGAGGCCATCGCCTCGGTGGCCCAGCAGCCGCCCGACATCATCGTGCTCGACGTGATGATGCCCAGGAAGACCGGCTACGAGGTCTGCAACGAGCTCAAGGACGACCCGGCGACCTCGGGCATCCCGATCCTGATGCTCTCGGCGCGCGGCGAGACGGCCCACGTGAAGAAGGGCTTCTACGCTGGCGCGGACGACTACCTCCCCAAGCCCTTCGATCCCGAGGAGCTGTTGCTGCGCACCCGGGCCCTGCTCCGCCGCTCGGGGTGGTCGCTGTAGGGCCAATCCTGGGGTATATGGGGCGGTCTCGGCACTCCAGGAGCCCCGCCCCATGCTGTTCACGCTTCTCGCCCTCGGCTGCAGCGACTACGACCTAAACCGCCCGGACGACGTGCGGGACCCCACGGACACCGGCGACTGGAGCGACCCGGACGGCCCGGAGATCGTGGTCGAGCCGATGGCGGTGGACTTCGGCGGCGCGCTGAAGGGCTGCGACTCGGTGCCCGAGACCATCACGGTCAAGAACATCGGCGCGGCCGACCTGGTGGTCAGCGCGATCGAGGTCGAGGGCAGCACGGTCTTCGGCAGCGACGGCGTCCCCATGACCATCGCCGCGGGCGAGGAGTCCACCTTCGAGGTGGTCTTCACCCCGGACGCGTGGGTCAGCTACGAGGGCGAGATCGTGGTGTTCAGCAACGACGCCAACGAGGCCGAGGTCGCCGTGGCGCTCGAGGGCCGCGGGGCCGAGGACGCCACCTACGACGAGATGTTCGAGCAGGACTTCTACCAGAACGTCGACGTGCTCTGGGTGGTCGACAACTCGGGCTCGATGTCCGGGGCCCTGGCCGCGGTCAACAACAACTTCCACAGCTTCATGACCGAGTTCTTGAACCTGGGCCTGGACTACCGCATCGCCGTGGTCACCACGGACATGGACAACCCGGACGAGTCCGGCAGGTTCCGGGGCGCCGTGATCGACAACAGCACTTCCGACCCCGAGGCCGAGTTCGGCGCTCAGGTGGACCAGGGCGCCAACGGCTCGGGGCAGGAGCAGGGCTTCGGGGCCACCAAGGCGGCGCTCACCGATCCGCTGATCAGCACGACCAACGTGGGCTTCATCCGCGAGGAAGCCAGCCTGGCGACCATCATCGTGACAGACGAGGACGACGACACGGACGCGCTCAACGCGACCAACTTCTCGACCTGGTACAACGGCCTGAAGCCCGACGCCTCGATGGTCACCTTCAGCGCCATCAGCGGTCCCGGCGACTGGCCCTGCAGCGACTTCACCAACGGCGTCTCGGCCAGCCCGGCCCCCCAGTACATCGAGGCGGTGAGCCAGACCGGCGGCATCCACCAGTCGATCTGCGCGAACGAGTGGGACAAGGCCCTGCAGCACCTCAGCCTCACGGCGGCGGGCATGGACTACGAGTTCTGCCTGGCGCACGAGCCCAGCAACATCGCGCAGATGGTCGTGCAGGTGGACGGCGAGGACGTGGACTACGACTACACCGACGGCTTCATCTACGACGTCAGCAGCAACTGCCTGATCTTCTCGGGCACGGCGATCCCGGGGCCCGGCGGCGTCATCACGGTCAGCTACCCGGTCGAGGGCACCTGCGACTGAGCGGCGGCGGCCATCAGGCTCACTGGACCAGCGAAGAGACGCTCCAGACCCAGGCTCGCCCGTCCACGTCGACCGCATAGAGACGGTCGGCCTCGATGTCCCAGGCCACCTGGCGCAGCGCCCGCTCTGAGAAGTGGGCCGCCGGCTCCTCGCTGCGCAGGTCCCAGAGCGTGGCGCCCCCGAGCGCCGAGGTGGTCACCAGCCACCGCCCGGTGGGATCCACGGACAGGGTGCCCTCGGTCCCTCGGATCGAGGCGTCGGCGCGGACCTCCGGGTCCTCGCTCCGCACACCGGACCAACGCCACAGCCAGACCGGCTCGCAGGTGCCCGCGCAGCCGCAGACCAGGTCCCCGCTGCGCGGATCGCGGTCGACGCCGCGCACCTGACCGCAGCAGGCGATCTGGTCGTTCCCGGTTCGCTTCAGGCCCGGGATCTCCAGCTCGACGATGACGCCGTCCTGGTGCGCGGCCAGCACCGAGTGGCCGACGCTCAGCCCCTCGATGGGGGCCAGGGTCTCGCCCCAGTAGCGGCCTCGCTCCTGGAGGCTGTCCGCGTCGATCAGGCTGACCCCGCGCTGGTCGCCCAGCACGAGCCAGCGCCCGTCCGCGCTCCAGGCCACGTCCGAGAGCCCGTTCAGGTCGTAG